>NZ_VOYU01000021.1:0-39515 GCF_013420135.1 Acinetobacter sp. YH12023 | reverse complement strand
GTAATAATACCCGTGGTACGGAAGAGTTCGCCCTGATCGGTCACTTGATCAACGGCGACTTGTACGCCAATAAATTGTTTTAGTGGAATAAGTGCATTAGTAGATAGGCAAATCAAAGTCGCTTGCACGCCTTGGTTTAAGACATGCTCCCCATCAATACGTTGAATAAAAATCTCTGCGTTCAAAGCAGGATTGGAAAATTGCACATGAATAGCGCGTTTTTGGGCGGATAGACCCAATTGTTCTAATACAGCAAATATTTTGCCTAACATAATAAAAATTCTAAATTGTAATCATGGAAATAATTTTGCTGCTAGTTTAGTCAAATTCATCAATAAACTTAATGCTTAAAACCATAGAAGATGTTTCGATATGTAAATCCACGATTCAAAAATTCACTTAAAAATAAAAAGCTGAGAACCCACTCACTAAATACTTATTGCATATAAAATATTCACAAAATGGTTTTAGACCATGCACTTGCATCCAACAAGCAACGTCATTCACACAAGTGTAAAAATAGTTTTATCATCTAATTTACATCGAGCTTAATGATCAAATTTTTAATATTATCTTTAAAAATAGTAGATTAATTTAAACTTAAGCTAGATTAAAAAACACACAACCCTTTCTTTCCTGTCTTGTAATTCACCTAAGATCCCCTATAATTCAAAAAAAACAGACAAGTCTGTCTATTTTGCTGCAAAAACCGAATGAATTTAACATTCAGAGGGTAAAAATATAAATGAGAGAAAACGTATAAAACGTTCGAAAATCAAATCATTGACTTAAGCTAACAAAGTGAATGATTTGAACGCACAATTGTCAGCAAAGCGCGATTACCCCAAATAATCGCGCTTTTTATTTTCTTAGAATCTTAAGTTATGTGAAAAAAATTGATTGTTAATCAATACAAATATGTCGTCTCTAGATTTAAAACCCAGATGCCTACAAGCAAATTTTAAGCGGCCAATTCCAAACGAATTAAGGTTTCAACTCGCTTCCAATAATCTGCTAAATGCACTTGGTTGGGGTCAATTTGGGCTTGAATGGTCATGCCATCCAAAATACTACTCAGAAATGCAGCAAGTTGTTCAGTTTGCTGAATGCCCAGATTTTGTAAGGCAGTACTTAGTTTTGATTTAAGCCACTCTTTATAGTCGATCGCAGGTTGCAATGAAGACGGATAAACTTTAGATATTTCTTCTACTGCTTTTTGAAACATACAACCATTGAAATCGGCGGTATGAAACCAAGCATCGTACCAAGCAAAAATGGTTTTAATATGCGAAAGATGGTCTTCTGGATCACATTTTGCAATAGCAGCTTCAAGTGATTCCTGTAAATTAAGATTTCGAATCACGAGACATTCTTCAATTAATTTGGCTTTAGAGGGGAAATATTTATAAAACGTCATTTTAGCAACGCCCGATTCCCCAATAATTCGATCTATACCAATCGAGTTATAGCTATAAGAATTGAAGAGTTGGAGCGCAACGTTAATGATGTCTTGCTTTTTCGACATTTAATTTACCTGATGCACCAATGGGGCCTAAACATAAAGCTTTTAAGGTAGAAAACCTAATTTTTAAACATGATTTTCGCGCGCTATTGTAAAGCATAACTTAATTGGAGTCTGTAGATAAAAGCTCAGCCTCCCATTAAATACAGTCTGATTTCAGAAGATTTATCAAATTAGCAGTCAGGGAATTTTAGTATAAAACTGACTGCTAATTTTATTTCAACTAGCGACTTAACGACCACTTATCTGCGTTTAAAACCTTGCTGAAATGAATGCCATTAACGGTGAATTTAAGAGGAATAATTTAAGAGCAAGGGGTACTCAGAATATCTTTTTGCTTACGCTCTTGCAGTGCTTTTCGAATTACCTGATAACCGCCCGTTAAACCTAAGATCGCCATGATTACAGCCACGATCAAATCTGGCCATAGACTACCTATACCAAATACCCCGACTGCAGCCAAGATCACTGCGACATTACCAATGGCATCATTACGGCTACATAGCCAAACGGATTGCATATTGGAGTCACCTTCTCGGAAGGCATATAAAACATATGCACAAATGACATTAGCGACTAAGGCCAAAATACCAATCACACCCATGGTGATCGGTTCAGGAGCGATCCCATTGGCATAGGCATAGAGCACTTTGGCAATCACCACGATACCAAACGCTGCCATAACAAAACCTTTAACCAAGGCAACTGTTGCACGCCAATATATGCTGGCGCCAAGCACGGCTAATGAAACCCCATAATTAACAGCATCACCAAAGAAATCTAACGAGTCCGCCCAAAGCGCAGAAGAATGTGCATAAGCCCCGCCAATCAGTTCCACCAAAAACATCATGGCGTTAATGATTAAGGCGATCCAAAGCGCGATACGAAATTTACTGTTGGTTTTGCTTGGTGCTGGCTCATGACTACATGTACATGCCATAAATGTGCTCCAATTTAAAAATCAATGGATTTGTATTATTCTTATTCAAAACTATGGACTCACTCCAAGGTCAAGCATGAACGTACAAAAACATTATTTGATTAAAGAATTGTCCACCATATCTGGGGTAAGCGTTGACAGTATTCGCTTTTATGAAAAGAAAAAACTGCTGAAACCTAGCTTCCGCGCAGACAACAATTATCGCTATTATGATGAAGAAATGTACAAACGTTTGGTTTTTATTAAGCGCTGTCGAAACCTCGATATTTCTCTCACCGAGATTCAAACCCTGCTTGAACTTGAGCAATCACCTACACAAAGCTGTCATGCCGTGAATGAATTAATTGATAATCACATTCGTCAAGTTTCTGAAAAAATTAAAGAATTAGAAAATTTTAAAATACAGTTAAGTACGCTCCGTGCCAGTTGTAATGAAACCAGCCAAATCAATGATTGCCAAATTTTAAAACATTTGGAAAACGGAATATCTTGAAAACCCAACTAAAATACTTGGTTGAATCCTTTTTTTAGATCACTACAATAAAGCCATAAATTTTTTATGCCTTTATTGACATGACGATTCAACACGTAACCGAACTCCTCTCACCTGCTGGCTCATTGAAAAACATGCGCTACGCTTTTGCTTATGGCGCAGATGCCGTGTATGCAGGTCAGCCGCGATATAGCTTACGTGTGCGCAACAATGCTTTCGATCATGACAATTTAAAAATTGGCATTGAAGAAGCTCATGCCTTAGGTAAAAAGTTTTATGTGGTGGTAAACATCCAACCGCATAACTCAAAACTGAAAAATTTCATCCGTGACCTTGAACCTGTGGTTGCCATGAATCCTGATGCACTGATCATGTCTGACCCTGGTCTGATCATGATGGTGCGTGAAAATTTTCCAGAAGTGTCCATTCATTTGTCTGTACAAGCCAATGCGGTGAACTGGGCAACGGTTAAATTTTGGAAAAATATGGGACTGACACGTGTCATTTTGTCACGTGAATTATCAATCGAAGAAATTGAAGAAATTAAACACAATGTACCTGATATGGAAATTGAAGTTTTCGTACATGGTGCATTATGTATGGCTTACTCCGGTCGTTGCTTACTTTCTGGCTATATGAATAAACGTGATGCAAACCAAGGTGCATGTACCAATGCATGCCGTTGGGATTATAAAATTCACGATGCAGTTGAAGATGAAACTGGTGATGTTATTCCAGTCACACAAATTGAAGAATCATCATGCTGCAATAATAAAAATGCCGATGAGCAACACGCCCTAGAACAACACCAATTCGGCGAGCCGGTTTTATTACAACGCAATGAAGAAGACATGTTTGCTGCCGAAGAAGATGAACATGGCACTTATTTCATGAACTCAAAAGACTTGCGTGCTGTACAGCATGTAGACCGTTTAACCAAAATGGGCATTCATTCTTTAAAAATTGAAGGCCGTACCAAGTCTTACTTCTACTGTGCGCGTACCGCTCAAATTTATCGTAAAGCCATCGATGATGCCCTTTCTGGTAAACCGTTTGACCCTGCTCTCATGTCTCAGCTTGAAGGTCTTGCGAACCGTGGTTATACCGAAGGTTTTCTACGCCGCCATGTTCATAGTGAATATCAGAACTATGAAACCGGCTCTTCACGTTTTGATCATCAACAGTTTGTAGGTGAAGTTTTAGAACGCAATGGCGACTCTCTTAAAATCGAAGTGAAAAACCGTTTTGTTGTAGGTGATTCTTTAGAACTGATGACCACTTCAGGCAACATCACCTTCGTTTTAACTGAAATGAAAGATAAAAAAGGTAATCTAATTGACGATGCCAAAGGTTCAGGTCATATCGTGGATATTCCTGTGCCTGCCGATGTCGATATGCGCTATGCCTTACTGATTCGTAACTTACCCAATTCGACCGTAGATATTTCGGCTTCGTCTTTAGCGTATCAGGCTTGAGTTCGCTTTATGGCTTTGTTGATTACAGATAAATGCATCAATTGTGACATGTGTCTACCTGAATGTCCCAATGATGCCATTTATGAAGGCTCAAAGATTTATGAAATTGATGTCGCACGTTGTACTGAATGTGTCGGTTTCTATGCGCACCAAACTTGCGTTTCAGTTTGTCCGATTGAGTGCATTATTCCGCATCCGGAGCATATCGAAAGCCAAACTGATTTATTGGAGAAGTTTAAGGGTTTGAATTTATTTAAATCTTAAATGCATGGTGTGATTGGCGTAAGACTTGCTTAATCCACTTTATATAGAGAAACAACCTTGGGGAAAGTATAAAAATAAGGTTGTAAAACAAAAATAGCTGGGCAACGAATAGGGTTCAAAATGTGTGGGGACATTTTTGAATCCTAATTTTGCAGAAAAAAAAAAGGAACTCCGGTGTTAGCGTCCAAAGTTCCTATAAAACGAGAATATTAAGAAAAATAATATTCTAATGACAACATTCAGCGCGGCCAGTGTGTTTCTCGAAACACACTGGCCTTTCTTTTATTGACCCGAACGGATGATGTAATCAAAAGCAGATAATGATGCTTTCGCGCCTTCACCTGTCGCAATGATGATTTGTTTGTAAGGTACTGTTGTACAGTCACCGGCAGCAAATACACCTTTCACATTGGTTTCGTTGCGCTCGTTAATTACGATCTCACCACGTTTTGAAAGTTCAACTGCTGTTTCTTTTAAGAAATCAGTGTTTGGTAACAAACCGATTTGTACGAAGATACCAGCCAATTCTATCGTTTTGATTTCATCTGTTGCACGATCTTTGTAGTTTAGTGCAGTCACTTGTGAACCATCACCGACCACTTCTGTAGACAATGCATTCATGATTACAGTGGTATTCGGTAAGCTGTTTAACTTGTCTTGAAGCACTTGGTCAGCACGAAGTTTAGTATCAAACTCAACAAGTGTTACATGTTCTACAATACCTGCAAGGTCAATCGCCGCTTCGACACCTGAGTTACCACCACCGATCACTGCAACACGTTTACCTTTAAACAATGGACCGTCACAGTGTGGACAGTATGCAACACCACGAGTACGGTATTCTTGTTCACCCGGAACGTTCATTTCTCTCCAGCGTGCACCTGTTGAAAGAATCACTGTTTTAGATTCAAGTTTTGCACCATTCTCTAAAGTCACTTCAACTAAGCCATTAGCTGTTTGGTCAGCACCTTTGATGTCAGATACACGTTGCAAGTTCATAATGTCCACACCGTACTCACGGACATGTGCTTCCATTTCAGCAGCAAACTTAGGACCTTGTGTCTTTTGAATCGACGTGTAGTTTTCAATGTCCATGGTATCCATAACCTGACCGCCCATGCGTTCAGCCACGATACCTGTTTTGATACCTTTACGTGCTGCATAGATTGCAGAAGTATTACCTGCAGGGCCACCACCAATCACAAGGACATCAAAGGCTTCTTTGGCATTTAACTTTTCAGCATCTTTTGTGGCAGAGTTGGTGTCTAATTTGGCAATGATTTCTTCCAAGGTCATACGACCTTGACCAATGTGCTCACCGTCTTGGAATACCATTGGTACAGCCATGATTTTGCGTTCTTCAACTTCGTCTTGGAAGAATGCACCATCAATCATGGTTGCAGTTGTACCTGGGTTATAGATCGCAATCAGGTTCAAGGCTTGAACCACGTCAGGACAGTTATGGCAGCTTAAAGATACAAACACATCAAAGTTAGTTTTAAGACCTAGACCTTTGATAGTGTTCAGTACTTCGTCAGAAACTTTCGGTGCATAACCTGAAGTTTGTAGCAAAGCTAGAATCAAAGATGTGAATTCGTGGCCCATCGGTAGACCTGCGAAGAATACGCGTGGAGTTTCACCTGCTTTTGCAATACCAAAGCTTGGAGCACGGCTGTTGTTACCGTCAAAACGTGCAGTCACTAAATCAGATAAAGCAGCAACTTCAGTTACCAATTCTTTAATTTTGTCTGATTTGTCCGTGCCGTTTAAAGTCGCGACGATTTCAATCGGGCCTTCAAGGCGTTCAAGTAAGGTTTTTAATTGAGCAGAAGTATTTTGATCTAACATTGCTAACGTCTCCAAAGGAGTAAATTTATTTGATGAGAGAATGATAGAACAAACCATTAAATAGGTGAAACGGTTTGTTTTTATAAAATTAATCGGTTTTACAAATCAAATAGTTAAATTTCTTTCTAAATCATAAATATATGAGAATATATTAACATTAAAATAATTTATTTCGCACACATATATCGTGACAAATTCCTCATTTTTTTCTTTTTTATTGAAATTACACCAAGCCTATGCAAGACATACGCACGACCTGATCAATTACAAAACCCTTATAAAGCTTTAAGTTTAATTTCAGCAAGTCGGCTTTAAATCAAATGAAATATCAGATGATTTGACTGCTTATGAGTTCTATCAATAAAGCCGCAATCAATCCCTTGTATCAATCAGCCATCGATCTACAAGTATAAAATCAACAGTGAGCAGAATAATGAAAATTGAATTTGTCTTTGATATTGTTTATCCCATGAGTTATGTCACATTTCAAAAGTTAAAACAAAACTGGAATGAACATACAGCAACCCGTGTAGAGCTATTGCCGATTCAACGCGTTCCTGAAATTCCTGAACAAGGCTTAGATGTGCTGCAGTATTTAACCAATAAATATGGCGCAAGTGCAGCAAAGCGAAAACTCGAAATGACAAAATTTGCCGCTTATAGCGAAGATGTGATTGTCAATATTGAGTACATGAAACGTATGCCAAACAGTCAACTGGCTCATCAAGCTATATTGGCCTTGGACAATATTCTGGATCAATATGCCCTGACTCAAGCCCTATTCCATGCATTATTTGCACACGGTCAAAATATTGCTGAAATTCACGTTTTAAAAAGCATTATTGAAGGCATTGGTTTAGATGGCTCGAAAGTACTGCGCTCAATTCAACATAAAGATATTGCAGACCGCCAGCATGAAATTACACAGTATGTAAAATCAAAGGGACAGCACCCCATTCCTTTTTACCTTGTGGATGGCGAAGTGAATGATCAGACTTTTTCTACACAGGAACTTCGACAACTGTTTCATCGCGCAAGTTAATCTACCCAAGATCAAAAATCCCCATACAATGTGATGCGGATTTTTATTCTGAGCAGTGCAATGATGTAAAAAGAAAATAGGCCTATTAATGAAGTCCCTGCTCAATTCGATTAATCCGTGATTTGAAATGCTGAGAAAGCAAATACAAAATTAAGCTCAAAATCAACGTGAGTACTATCACGACGATCAACACCCAACGTACAACAACTTCTACTACATTGGCTTGCTGAACTTGTTTTTTCACGCTTTGCGCCATCGGTGTCATAGTTTTATCAAATAGCTGATTTTGCATCGCCCAGAGCTGTTCAGGCTGAAAACCGTATTCACGGAATTTTGCTGGATTTTGTTGCTCGGTATTGATTAAGGATTGCACCAAAGGAATTGCTGTCGCACGATCTACAGGCTTATGCATCAAAGCAGCTTGTGCAAGTAAATAGGCTTGCACGGGTTTTGCCAATTGTGCATCTTCCATTTCGAAAGCCAGCTGGCTTTCCTGAATATTTTTTTCATAATGTACCAATTTTTGATCTGCTGCACGATCATCATGATTAAGGTCATATTGCACATAGGTTAAGCCTGACCAAAGCACAATAAACGATAAAATCCAGCCGACAAATTTCAATACAAATGATTGGAAGCGAATTCTAAAAAATTGAAATTTCCTTAGAAATCCAACCAAGAAAAATGCGCCAATAAATGAAACGATGAGTTTGAGAAATAACCAACCAATAAAGGATAAAAAGTTTAAAAAATAGTCGGAGGACTCACCAAGTTGATATGTCAAATCACCTGCACTGACGGGAATATGCAGTTGCTGTACGCTAGAACTTAGGCCAAAAAAGCTATAAACCATATCATGCTGAATAAACAACATCACAGCTGAAACGATCAGCACAGAAACACTGGTAAAGGTCAATAACGTCAAATTGCGCTGACGCTTCTTAATGGTTTGAAGCCCTGTTTCCAGTTGCTGCGGATTTAGCGCATATTCATCAATGGGAGGCAAAGACATACTCCTTCAGATTATATTTTCACCTCCCTCACCGTTTATGAAGAAGGGTTTGAACCACTCGATTCAATCACCAAATGATTCAAATTGTTTTGTAAGGCACGAATACGTGTCGTCGCTTCTTCACGCTTTTGTACACCTTCTTTCTGAATTTGAATCACATCATTAACGGTTTTAATGAGGGTATTTTGCACATGTTCAAGTGTTTCAATATCAATCACTGAACGCTGATTGGCTTTTGCTGTATCGACAGAGTTTTGATGCAATAAATCTGCATTGCGTTTTAACAGGTCATTGGTCGCATCATCAATGCTATTTGCCAATTGCACGCTGTTCTTTTGTTCCTGCAATGAAATCGCCAAACTAATTTGGTTTTTCCACGCAGGTAATGTGATGTTTTTAATTGCATAAAACTTATCGACCAACATCAAATTGTTGGATTGAATAATGCGAATCATCGGCAAGGTCTGCATCGCAGACTGTTGCAAGATCTGTAAATCACTCACACGTTTTTCAAGATTATTTGCCAAATGATTGAGGTCATAGATTTTTTGCGTAGTGGTTTGATCTTGAACTTGAGTGGTTAAGCTTGCAATTTCCTGTTGGATTTCCTGTTCTTTCAACTTACCTGCGGCGATATACACCCCTAATTGTTTATATTCGTCTTGCACGCCTTCAAACATTTTATCTAAGGTATTTACACGCGTTTTTAAGCCATTTTGCGAAGTTTCAATTTCTTTGACCAACGCATCAATTTGCTCTTTGGTGGTATTAAAGTGCTGATCAAAACTTTGCTTAGCACCTTTAAATTTATTCAGCAAACCACCAAAAAATCCTGAGCTTTTAGATTTATTTAAAATGCTCGTGGTATTTAGCTGCTGTGCGACTTGTACCACCTGATTGAGCTTTTGACCTGTCGCATCTAGATCTTTATTTTGCACCAAATTTAATAATTCATCGGTATAGGTCGACGTCTTGGTGGCAATGTTTTTACCATATTCAGCAACACTATTATGACTTAAATCTGCCAATTCCTTACGTGCAGCTTCGACTTCGTGAAAATCGGAAGTTTGTAAGCCAATTTCCTGCAAATTGAGTTGCTGAAATTTTTCTTCAGTCAATTCTTTGCTTACTTCAACGGGTAAATTTTTGGCATCTAAATCGGTCATAACTCACCTTATATTTCTAAGACTTAGAGGAATTCTCTAATGATTTTTTTAAAGTTTTAATCAAATTTTCACGGCTATTATCAAGCTTTTCCAATGAACTTGTCGAGTTACTTTGACGACTTTGTTTCACATGATATTGCCATGCTGGAATCAACACCTGCTGAGCTTCCTTATATCGATCTAATAATTCAAAAGAAAGCTGCTGAGAAAGCTGCATTTGCGTAATTGCAATATCATTACTGGCTTGTAAGGTTTGCAACGTATTCACCTTTTTCGATAAACGTTCTGCAAAGTTGTCAAGCGGATGCTGATTTTTCACAAACTGTGGGTATTCCACCAAAAACTCTTCAGCCGCGACGATATAACGCGCCATTTGCTCACGTAAACCCTGCAATTGATTAAAACGTGCTTGAGACTTTTGAATTTCTAACTGTAACTTTTGGCTCAGATGATTTGCCCGATCAAGTAATTGATCTAGATTTTTATAATATTCAACTTGTCCTGAGCCATACTCCAAATCAATGCCTAACCATTTTTGCAAAGCATTAAATTTGCGTGTTTTTAAATATTTTTTTGAATTGGCTAGAGCTTGAATCAACTGTTCAATAGTTTGACTAAGTTGTTTCGTCAATTGAGGGTCAACACCGTCTAGCAGCACCGACTGTGCTTGAATTAATTGATCTGCATAATGATTTAGACGATATTGATCGGTCAGTAATGGCACAAGGTCATTCCGCTTAATCGAAAGCACTTCCGCCCGATCTACCGTAATATCCTTTAACGGCACCAATACATCAATTTGTGACATAGCCAATTAAACTCAATAAAATCATTTTTATACTACAAGTTTTGCCATAAAAGTCTTGTAGTATTTTGCAAAAAATACATCTATTTCATCAGTCAAATTTCGCCATCAAATTCAACCGTTGCCTATAGATCCGCCAAAGCAGCCATACAGCATCCTTTGAATAGATATGATGACCTACACAGATGAATTCAAGCTTAAGATACCCAAAGATTCAATCTAGATTTAAATTAAACAACTGACTCTACATGAATTGTTCTCAAAATTATCGTAAAATTTAATCCATATACTTTAGAACCAAATATTAGATCAATAAATTTAGAGGCTTAAATGGAACGTTTTTTCCATAACACAATGTATGCAGCACGTTGGATTCTGGCTCCCGTGTACTTTGGTTTATCCTTTGCACTGCTACTGCTCGCGATTAAATTTTTCCAAGAAGTCATTCATGTCCTTCCGCATATTTTAGAATATTCAGAAGCTGACCTGATTTTAGTCATTCTCTCTTTGGTCGATATGACTATGGTGGGCGGACTGATTGTGATGGTGATGTTTTCAGGCTATGAAAACTTTGTTTCGCAATTAAAAATTAATGAATCGACCAATCGCTTGAACTGGCTTGGCACCATGGATGCCAATTCATTAAAACTCAAAGTTGCAGCGTCAATCGTGGCAATTTCTTCGATTCATTTATTGCGTATTTTTATGGATGCGAAAAACATCCCCAATGACAAAATCATGTGGTACATCATCATGCATTTAACCTTTGTTTTTTCTGCTTTTATGATGGGTTATTTGGATAAAATCAGTAAGCACTAATCTAAAAACAAGTCCAATGAAGCCATTTGCGATTATGGCTTCTCGTCAAATTTTAAATCTAGTTATTCATCAAGTTCACTCATTCGCCTTAAACGTTCAAGATCCAAGATCACGATTTGTCCATAATTCCACGCGATCACCTGTGTTTGAACAAATTGTTGTAGATGTTTATTCAATGTTTGGCGTGAAATATTAAATGACTCTGCAAATTCCTGCTGACTGAGTTTCAGGGGAATTTCCTGCCGACAGCCATATTGCTCATAAAGTCGAATCAAATGTCTAGCAATACGCTGCTCTAGCGTTGCCGTTCGCAAATAACGATTATGCTTAAACATCAAATACATGCGTCGACTGAGAGATTGCACGACATTCCAAAGCGCCTGTGGATCACGCTGTAAAACGGCTAAAAACGTTGTTCCAGAAATGATTGCCACCTCGACGTGTGTCGCAGCAAAATAATCATAATTCAAAGGCTTTTGTTGTAAGAGTGCGACAAAATTAAATACCGACTGGCGACTGATATAGTCATTTACAATCAATTCACCATTATTTTGCAACCAACCAATTTGTAGCGTACCTGAAAGCAAAATATAAATATCTTGCACGATTTGTTTTTGTTTTAAGATGTGCTGCTGTGCATGAAAACGTGAATATTTCACCTGTTGCACAAGCTGTTCTAAAGTCTGATCGCTAAAGCCCTGAAAGATGTCTTCATTACGCAAAATTTGCAACAAATGCTGTTGGGCGGTGTTCTTTTGATCGCTCACGTCTATAAAAAAATGCCTAAGATCTCATTGATCTTAGGCAAGTGCTGAAAAATGTAAAACCATTGTTTTTCGCATTATTTATCTGTTTTTATGCTGTTTTAAATGACGCACTCATACTTAAGATGCTTTCTCATAAATACGGCCTGCTTCAGAACGCAAGTTTGAAATGTCGGTGTTTTGAATATTTTTCAGCACGGTACTCGGTTGACCATTTACATCGACAGGCACATCGCCTTCGATAGTGACACGTGATGCGATACGAAGCGCGTCCCCATAGTCATTAATGGCACGGTGCTGCGTCGCACGATTGTCCCAAATCGCAACATCACCAACCGCCCAGCGCCAACGCACAATATTTTCCCATTGCACGATTTGCTCTTGAAACAGTTCAAATAGGCGTCGTGACTGTGCCGGACTATATCCAATGAAGCGTTTAAAGAAGTGACCCAAAACCAAACTTTTTTCACCTGTTTCAGGATGTACACGCACCAAAGGATGCTCGGTTTCTACTTCTACCGCTGTACGGAATAAGTGGCGACCTTCTTCATTGTACTGACCTTTCGGTGTTGCATAGTCATAACTGTTGCTATGCACCGCGCGTAATTGTTCCGCCAACTTTTGCAGCTCAGGACTTAAATCTTCATAAGCGGTCACGGTATTGGCCCAAACCGTATCGCCACCATGTTCAGGTGCAACTACATTTCTTAAAATTGTGGCTTTAGGATAATTGGGCAAAAACGTAATATCGGTATGCCACGAGTCTGCACGCCCACCACGTGAGTCAATTGACAAAGTATGTGCTGTACCATCTTTGAGTGGCACACTTGGGTGATTCAACGGATTACCTAAAAGTCGTGCAAAGGCTTCTTGTTCTAGATCTGTGAGATCTTGCTGTCCACGCACAAATACAACTTTATATTTTAATATTGCATGATTAAATTCATCAACCACGCTTTTGTCTAAATTTCCAGACAACTGAATGCCAGAAATTTCAGCACCAATACGACCGGTTACAGGTTTTACTTCAATATGCTGATATTGATAGTCTGGATTGTAATGATTCGATTCTAATTGTGTCATAGGGCTCTACCTTATTCTTCAAATTATTAAGTAACGATGGTGTTGTTGAAATACAGTGTGCCGACTTCGTGCCCATGACTCTGTCAATTCTTTGACAGTTTTCCCAAGTTAAACTGCTATGGTTGTAATAAAATCTGCTTAACAACATTTGCCCATTTCATATCTAAAAATGCAATAAAGAAAAAATAAAAAAGCCATCGGTATCGATGGCTTTGTGTGCGGATTATATCTGTATATCACAGCGGAATTATAGATAATTCCCTTCACGCTCAGGTTGATAGAGCACTTTAATGATTTTGACTTTCATGGTATGACCATCAGGCTGCGGCCATTCTATTTCCTGCCCTTCAGCCAAACCTAAAATGGCAGCGCCCACTGGAGCCAAAACATTGACTTGACCTTTATCGCCACGAAAATCATGTGGATAGACCAGTGTAATTTCGGTTGCTTCTGTCGCAGGTGCAATGTTAATGAGAACTTTGGCATTCATACTCACCACATTGGCAGGGACATCTTGTGGAGCAACCACTTCAGCGCGCGCCATCTCATCTTCCAAATGCTCCATCGTCGGCGTCAGCTTAGACTGATGCTCCAACATGGTTTCTAAACGATGTAAATCTTGTTCTGAAAGAGTAATATTGGGTTTTTTCATATAAAGTTCCTTTGCGACCTTGCCAACAGATCTATAGCGATGGGCAAATTTTTTGTTATCTCTTATTCCGTTATAACAGAAATATAAATGTTTAGATAACTTTTGAATTTTTCTGATGACATAAAAAAAGCCCCCTTGAGGGGGCTTTCTCAAGTCAGACTTATTTTGCGTAAACTGGGAATTTAGCGCAAACAGCAGCAACTTTTTCTTTCACTGTAGCAATCACAGCTTCGTCACCTTTGCTGTCTAGAACGTCAGCGATCCAGCCTGCAAGGTCACGTACTTCAGCTTCACCAAAACCACGTGTTGTTACAGCAGGAGTACCGATACGGATACCAGAAGTCACGAATGGAGAACGTGGATCGTTTGGTACTGAGTTTTTGTTCACAGTAATGTGAGCAGCACCTAACCAAGCATCGGCATCTTTACCAGTAATGTCTTGTTTAATTAAAGATAATAAGAACAAATGGTTCTTAGTACCGCCAGAAACAACATCATAACCACGTTCGATTAGAACTTCAGCCATTGCTTGCGCATTCTTAACAACTTGTTGTTGGTAAGCTTTATATTCAGGCGCCATTGCTTCTTTGAAGCAGATCGCTTTAGCCGCTACAGCGTGAACTAAAGGACCACCTTGATTACCAGGGAATACAGCTGATTGTAATTTTTTCTCGATTTCTTCATTTGCTTTCGCAAGGATTAAACCAGAACGTGGACCACGAAGTGTTTTATGTGTAGTCGTTGTAGTTACGTCAGCAATTTGTACTGGGCTTGGGTAAACACCAGCAGCAACTAGACCAGCTACGTGAGCCATATCTACGAATAAGTAAGCACCAACTTTGTCCGCGATATCTCGGAAACGTTGCCAATCAACAACTTGGCTATACGCAGAGAAACCAGCCACGATCATTTTTGGCTTGTGTTCTTCAGCTAAACGTTCAACTTCTTCATAGTCGATTTCGCCAGTTTCTGGGTTCAAACCGTATTGAATTGCGTTGTAAGTTTTACCAGAGAAACTAACTTTAGCACCGTGAGTCAAGTGACCACCGTGAGCCAAGCTCATACCTAAAACTGTATCGCCTGGGTTAAGTAGCGCAAGGTAAACTGCAGAGTTTGCTTGTGAACCAGCGTGTGGTTGAACGTTTGCATAATCAGCACCAAACAATTCTTTAGCACGGTCAATGGCCAATTGTTCGATCACGTCTACATACTCGCAACCGCCGTAGTAGCGTTTACCAGGGTAGCCTTCTGCATATTTGTTAGTAAGTTTTGAACCTTGAGCTTCCATTACTGCAGGTGAACAGTAGTTTTCTGAAGCGATTAACTCAATGTGCGCTTCTTGGCGAGCATCTTCATTCGAGATCGCTTGAGCTAATTCAGGGTCAAATTGAGCAATAGAGGTGTTGGCAAACATTAGCGAGGTCCTATTAAATTAGGGCTTTTAAGCCGTGCTAAGATTGGCGCGTATTGTAGCATGAAGTTTTAGAAATGAGAGAGGGAAGTTTGTGCTGTTTTTAAATAAATAATGCCCGTGTTGAATCTGCACGAGCATTATTTAAGTCAAATCAACTTATTGATTTGGCATGAGAGTCTCTACATCTTGCACAAAATTTGCCAGATTATCGGTATAAATAGTAAGATGATCCGCTGTCGCTTGCTCACGATAGTCAATTGATGTTCCCGGCTTAGCAAGGCTAATCATAAATTTAGTCGCATCTGCTGGAATGGTCTGATCGGCTTTACCTTGATAAATGATGATCGGCGTTTTCACCGCTGTCGTTAAAGGCTGTGAACCTTCACTCATAAAGTTTTGGATTGGCTTTAAAGTTAAGAAATCAGACTGCGTGCGGCCATAGTTATCCAAAGTCGTGTTCTGACTCACATAACTGAGCATGTCATCTTGAATTAGCGTAGTTAACTCGCCTGAACACACTGTTTCAGCCTGAGGTGCAATCACAGCCAGATGTCCACTAAATACTTTTGAATAATCCACACTGTTTTTATGCCCTTGCATACCCGCAATGATCTGCGCAGTAAAACTGTCTAAAGGTGCATAAATCATACTTTGCACGGTTGCAGGTTTACCTACAGCTAACTTCTCGCCTGCGTCAAGAATGAGCGCAAGATTATTTGCAGGTGCTATGGCAATCGTTCCCTTATAATTTAAGTCAGCACGTGATGCATATTCAGCTGCACCTAACACGGCCTGACCACCTTGAGAATGCCCGATCGAAAGCCAATCCTTCGACACCATTTTACCTTGACTGGTTAAGTAACTTCGAGCTGCGACAACGGCATCGGTAATCGAAAAGGCTTCACTTTTTAGATTCAGATAAGGATGGTTTTCACGTCCACTAGGTTCCCCTAATCCCTCATAATCGGGTGCCACAACGACATAACCCTTTGCCAATAACATTTGCAATAAATATTCAGTGCCTTGCAAACCTTGTCGGCTCGGAGCGCATTTATCCGCCACACCGGTCGTTCCATGTGCCCAAGCCACAATTTTCCAACCACCTGCCGGAGCAACTGTTTTTGGGGTAAAGACTAAGGCTGTGGCTTGAACAACTTTGCCATCTACTCCTAGCATTTTATAGGTCATCAATCGGCTGTCTGCACTCACAGCAGGCATATTGTCTTGACTATAGGCTGTTGTAGTTACCACCGGATTTTTGATCTGATTGAGATCAGCATTTGTTTCAGGATTACTAAATTGTTGGTCATTACTATCATTACCGCAGGCTGCTAAAAATAGCGCACTGCTGACTAAAACCGTTAAACGCAGCATTTTCATTCCATGATCCTTTTGTTTGTTGTTTTTAAGTCAATTTTTCATTGAATATGAATCATTAAATACATGGAACAAACTTTTGTTCAAGCCTAATTTTTAAGCAACTACTCTTATTTTAATTTATCAAATTAATATAGAACTAAAACTTTATTTTAGCTCGATATGTATTAATAGCATTCAAATACATCAGCCACCCCGATCTCAGAAAAATGGCTGAACTTATATTTCTGATCATTGGATACAGATTGGGCTATTGTTCGGAGGTTAAAGCAAAATGTAAAATCAACAAAAATGCTGTACCCCCTGCCAACTACACAAACATATGCACAAAAGTAAAGCCGAAAAACCACCATGCCATTGATCGTGAACATACTCTAGTGCTTAATCCACTTAGCGACTTTTTTGGATATCACGATGGACAAAAGCCTTTAAAATAAGTCGATTTAGAAGATGGTTTAGCTTTATCCCGCTGTAAAGGTTTTATTTCGGCAGATGCGATAAAAGCAGATTATTTAAACACTGCGCAGCCATCTTCATAATATTCCTACAAATAATCACAGCATGGGTTTGTCAGTGTGGATGTGATCATGTACATTCATAAACATTATTCAACATGCTGGAACTGGACATGCAAGCCATCATTCTCGACACAGAAACCCATACACTAAATGGACAACCCATCGAGATTGCCTATGCTCCAATTCAGGTGGCAGATGCCAAAATTACCCTAGATAAATCTAAAATTTTTGATCAACTATATCGTTGTGATGAAGCTATTTCTTTTGCAGCGATGGCTGTTCATCATATTTTAGAATCAGATCTTGAAGGTCAGCCCCACTACAGCAGTTTTGAACTCCCATCAGAGACGACATATATCATTGGGCATAATATCGACTACGATATTCGAGCGCTCGAAAAATGCGGTGTAGATAGTTCAAAAATCAAAGCCATTTGTACCCTTGCGCTAGCTCGTCGAGTATGGCCTGATGCAGAAGCGCATAATATTTCTGCCTTGATATATATGATCACCAAAGGCAGTGAAAAAGCCCGTGAAATGATCCGTAAAGCTCACCGCGCAGATATGGATATTATTTTAACTGCCAATATTTTGATGCATATTGTGCATCACTTAAAAATCAACAGCATCGAAGAATTATACGAAGCTTCGGAAGATGCTCGCATTCCTCGCAGTATTAATTTTGGTAAACATCGTGGTACCGCAATTGCAGAATTACCTGCAGACTATGTGCAATGGCTGTTACGCCAAGATGACTTAGACCCTTATTTGCGTAAAGCTTTAGAAAACTCTGCTGTTATTACTTTATAAATCATTGATTATTTAATATTTTCTTAATATTACTGTCATTATCACTGCATAGGATTGCCTTAATTCTTTTGAGCTATGGAATTAAGGCATGTTCAACTATCAAAAAACTGAGCTGGGTTTTCAAACTTTAAAAGACCGACAGCTCGCATTAAATGCAAGACAACGTCGTCTGCTACTCTTAATTGGTAGTGATGACTTTAACCAAATGCCATTGCATTATCAGCAGCGGATTGCTGAAGAGACATTGCTCGAGCAACTAATGGAACTTGGGCTGATTCAGCCAATTACAGCAGATGATCATCAACGCCTTCAAAACTCCGATTTTTCTGCTTTTAATACTCCTAAAATAGCGCCTAGCAAAACGCCCGATCTCAATAACCTTAGCCCTGCATCTGATCTCACAGCGCAAGAACATGTGACTTTTAATGAAGTTTCAATGCCAACGATGGAAGTTCCTCATACTCATTCACAGCACGAAATAACTGACTCCCTGCCAATGGATGCGATGGGCTCTACACCCCATCAACTCCCACAAGCCACACCTGAAACTACGACAACGAACGACCCTGTATTACCGGAAAAAACCGTTGATTTCATCGAGCACGATTTTGATGAGTTACAGAATTTTATGTGCAGTTACTTACAGCGTTATTGTGGGCTGATGGCAAAAAAATTAATGCTTAATATTCAACAGGCCACGGACATTGCAGAATTAAAAGCCTGTCAGATGCAATGGATAACCTGTCTAAATGAATCCAATATTCAACCTAAACTCTTACAACATGCATTACAGCAAATTAATTACAGTATAAAAAATCTGCAACAACTGGTTTGACTTAGAGACTTTTCCTCACTTCTCATTCAAAAAACAACTTAATGAGGTGAGTTATTCCTCACACATATCAATATAAGAAATTGAATTTTATTAACTTTATCGATTCACTTATTTCTTTTATGGTTTTAACTGCTGTTTTATACGACCTTCCCCTAATGTCAATTAACAGTAAAAAATCGCAAGAATAAAACCGACCTCCTAGCGTTTGAGCATGTCAATGTCACAACAGTTTTGTTTAGAATTTGATTCTTTCGATAATCCTATGCAACTCAGCAAAATTGGCAATTGGGTATTTACCTTTTTAACTTCACAAGACGAATTGCCTAATGTTCAATTGGCCATTACCTATGTCATGCCACGAAAAATTAGTGATGAATTACAGCCTAGACGTGTGGTCATTCAAAATACAGCCATTGAAACAATTTGGCGTATAGAACAAGTCGAGTGCTTCAACAGCCAAACGAACCAAGAACTCACCTTTACAGCAACGGAACCTCAAGCTCAATTGGTTTTAAACAGTATCATTGAAGAATTTGCCCGTTATGATGTCCCATTGGTATTCAAGCCGCTTTAATTTAAAGCGAATTCCAACTTATTTTTCATAAAGATTTAAGCTATCTCAATGATTTAAACAAAGTCACCTAGATAGACATTAAATGAAAAATAATCCATACAGATTATTGTTGCTCAATTCATATACACTATTCCTGCTCAATAATTTTTGACCATGGATAATAAAAATGAATTTAGCCAATTATTCTAATGATCAGGCACTCATCCTTTTCAACCTATATAGCAGCCTTGAACAATGTCTAGATGCGATTGGACATCTGCACCTTGGACCCAAACTAGTGCTGACCGACCATGATGTATCAAAAGATCATATGATCGTGCAACGTTTTCAAGCTGGAGTTTTAATTCAAGAAATTCAAGTGCGTAAACAAGATGTTGAACTGTCTTCTAGCAATCCGATGACGCGATATCAGTTACTCTCTTATATTTTGAATCAATTTAAAGTAGATCAAACAACTTAAATTTTTAACTCTAAAATAAAAAAACTCACCATAAGGTGAGTTTTTTTATTCATTCAATTTAAGCTTCTAAAAGCTTGTAAATACTGTCCGATTTTTGACTTTCAAAAAGTAGTTCGATACTGGGTAGGATGATTTCACCTGCAATAATGATATGTTCAATGCGATGAAACAGCGCTCTTGAATCTTCTTCTGAAGGATTACGCACCAAAGCTTGTGCTTCATAAACCTGACTAAATTGGTCCTTTACCTTTATGTCAATCATCTGTGTCATGGTAACGTCTCTACTTGTTTTAATAATTGAATTTTTTATATCACACCTTTACGCAACAACCTGCTTTGTAAATGTTAGATTTCATGGCAATGTAAACTTATTTTACTTTAGTAAATATATATCAATAACATAAGTTGACTATTTAATTATTGTTTGACAAAAACACTATATTTTCACATTTTGAAAGACATTAAAAAGCCCGCATTACTGCGGGCTCTATGTTGGAAGGCTAGTGCTAATTTCTTGTCTGTAATATTCAAAAACATCTTAAAAATTACTAAACTCAACGAGCTGTCATTGATCCGTCCAACCTATTAGTAGCGTCTTGGTTATGACCTACTGTGATTTCAATATAGCACTTTTTTAACCCTTGCCAAGGGGTCGTGACACTTCTAAACATTTGATCAAATAAAATACAATTGAATATCTCATCTTGTAAGCAGATAATATGTTCGCAACTGGACGGCTTAACTGATATTTACACAACCATTTGTTTTATAAAACATCAATATTTTTCAAAAACGTTAATTTTTTAGCCAGGGAATATTCCGCGCTCTTTACGCGCTTTCAAAATACGTTCACAGGCTAAAATATAAGCTGCTGTACGTAAGGTACAGGCATTATTATTTGCGCAAGTCCAAACATCTTCCACAGCCTGAATCATCAGTTTGTCTAAACGGTCATTAATTTCGGCTTCACTCCAAAAATAGCTCGCCATATCTTGTACCCATTCGAAGTAACTGACCGTTACACCGCCAGCATTACAGATCACATCTGGAACAATCGTAATTTGACGTTCAGTTAAGATATCATCCGCTTCAGGATACGTTGGACCATTAGCCCCTTCCAAAATCATTTTGGCTTTTAATCGCCGTGCACGTTCTACTGTGATCTGACCTTCTAAGGCGGCAGGAATGATAATGTCCGTCTCTACATCCCAAAATGCTTCATTGTCAATTTTGTCTGCACCGCTAAAGCCTGCAACGCCTTGTGTTTCTTGCACATAAGCATGTAAGGCATTTAAATCTATACCGCTTGCGTTATAAATCGTTCCGGTATGATCTTGAATACAGACAATTTTCGCATTTGATAAATAAAATAAATTGGCGGCTTCACTACCGACATTACCAAAACCTTGAATGCTCACTTTGGCGTTTTCAATATTCAAACCAATTTTTTCAGCAGCCTGACAACCTGTGATATACACACCGCGACCTGTCGCTTTCACACGACCTAAAGAACCACCTAAATGTACAGGCTTACCTGTGACCACACCTGTTACTGTATAGCCTTGACCCGATGAATAGGTATCCATCATCCAACCCATGACATTGGGGTTGGTGCCGACATCTGGTGCAGGAATATCTTTTTGCGGTCCAATAATATGTGCAATTTCACTGGTATAACGGCGAGTTAAACGCTCTAGCTCACGAGCAGACAGTTTACGTGGATCGACGCGCACCCCCCCCTTTGCACCACCAAAAGGTAAATTTAACACCGCAGTTTTAATGGTCATCCACGCTGAGAGCGCCATCACTTCGTTTAATTCAACTTCTGGATGAAAACGGATACCGCCCTTGCCCGGTCCACGTGAAAGGTTATGCTGTACACGATAGCCTTCAAAGTGCTGAATAGATCCATCATCCATAATAATCGGCACATCGACAATTAAGGCACGTTTGGGGCGTTTTAACGTATCAACATAATCGGCCAGATCTTCACTTAAATAAGGCGCCACGCGGTCTACCTGCGCCAAAAAAGTTTGCCATGCAC
The DNA here is from genome assembly GCF_013420135.1 of Acinetobacter sp. YH12023. Classification (NCBI taxonomy): domain Bacteria; kingdom Pseudomonadati; phylum Pseudomonadota; class Gammaproteobacteria; order Moraxellales; family Moraxellaceae; genus Acinetobacter; species Acinetobacter sp. YH12023. The sequence goes on along the minus strand of NZ_VOYU01000021.1, from coordinate 17,599 downwards.
CATTGCCGCCATTAGCGTAAGAGAGATTAGACATTATTGTTCCTGTATTTTTAAATTATTGTGGGTTAAATATATAACTGTAGGCAATGAACGCTGCAAGCCTTGCTGTCATTGCATCCTGATCGTATTTTGGATTGCATTCTGCAATGTCCAACAACTTGATTTTTCCACTGCCCTGAATATGCCGCATCAGCTGTTCAAACATTTTTAAATCTATGCCTCTGACCGCCGGCGCACTGACACCCGGCGCAATCGATGCGGCAAAAACATCGAGATCGACCGTGACATATAGCCAATCGACCTCTTGTATAAATTGATCAATTTTAGATAAAACATGTCCCAGCTGAGCTGCTTCAAGCTCATGATCAAAAATACACTGACTGCCTAAACGCGCCGCTGTATCAAACAACTTTTTGGTATTGGAATGCTGTGCTGCGCCAATGCAAAGATAGTGAAAAGATTTAGCGTGCTGTTCGCTGAGCTGAGCCGATTGTAAAAACGGTGTGCCAGAAGTTGCATGCACGTCTTCACGTAAATCTAGATGCGCATCAAAATTGATAATGCCGATGTTTTTTTCTGGATACGTATTTTGTGCATATTGGAAAATGCCGCTAAAACTGCCAAATGCGATCTCATGTCCACCGCCAAACACGATTGGTTTTAAGCCTTGCTGTAAAGACATTTCGACTTGTTCAGCCAAAGCAGCTTGGGCATTTTCCAAGTCACCATTGGCACACACCACTGTACCCAAGTCACGAATTGAAACTTGTGAGTGCATAGGCAAATTTGCCAATTGTTTACGGATTAAATCTGGTGCTTCTGCTGCGCCGATACGTCCACGATTGCGGCGCACGCCTTCATCTGAACTGAAGCCTAAAATCGCAAATTCGGCTGAATCGGATTGATTAACGGTATGGAAAATACGCCGATGTTCTGCGCCTTCTCCATCCTGCCGCCCTTGCCATTGAAAAGAATGATCCATAATGAATACCGTCTTTAAATCTTCAACGCTTTAAAATAAAAAACTCAGGATTAAAGCGAAGCTCAAGCCTTGGGTTTAAAAATTGAATGCCACTAGAGTTCTTTGAAAAAAAATGATCATTAATCAGTATTTAAATTATCAATGAAAATCCCTTCTCCCTTTGGGATGAGGAGTATGCTCCGCAAGAGGATGAGGGACTTTAAGCATAAAACAACCTCTCCCTAACCCTCTCCTGAAAGGTGAAGGAACTAACATCATTATTTTTAAAAGTTCTAAAAATCATTTATGAAAGAAGTCTCCTATTCCATTCAAACCTAGATCTGTACCTCCTGGCCTTTATAGATCACTTTTTGATTAAGATCTCCGCCTAGCCAATAGGTGATTTCTGAAGGATGCTGAATATCCCACGCTACAAAATTGGCGAATTTTCCAGCCTCTAAACTGCCATGCATCTTGTGTAAACCAAGCGCTTGCGCAGCATGAATCGTGACTGCCGCCAAAGTTTGTTCTGGCGTCAAACGGAACAAGGTACTGCCCATATTCATCATCAAACGTAGTGACAAAACAGGAGAAGTTCCTGGATTCAGATCTGTCGAAATCGCAATTTTCACCCCATGTGCGATTAAACTTTCAATGGGTGGAAATTGTGTTTCTCTAAGCAAATAAAATGCGCCCGGCAACAGTACGGCAACAGTATCTGAAGCCGCCATGGCTTTCACATCATCCTCAGTCATATATTCCAAATGATCTGCAGATAACGCGTGATACTTAGCCGCTAAACTTGAGCCGCCTAAGGCAGACAACTGTTCAGCATGCAATTTAACGGGGAGATTCAATGCTTGTGCGGTTTGAAAAACACGTTCGACTTGTTGGGGGCTAAAAGCCAAATGTTCACAAAAAGCATCCACCGCATCAACTAAGTTTTCAGCATGCAGCTGCGGCAACATTTCACTGCAGATGTAATCAATATATTCATCGCTGGCATTTTTAAATTCTGGCGGTAAAGCATGTGCAGCCAAACAGGTGCTTCGTACCGTCATTGGTAAAGCTTCACCTAACTGACGAATCACTTTCAGCATTTTGCGCTCATTGGCTAAATCCAGCCCATAGCCCGATTTAATTTCAATCGCCGTGACGCCTTCACGCTGCAAGTATTGAATCCGCTTATAAGCAGATCGAAACAGTTCAGCTTCTGTCGCCTCGCGTGTTGCGCACACTGTACTGGCAATGCCGCCGCCATTTTTCGCAATTTCAGCATAGCTCACACCTTGCAAACCCTGCTCAAATTCAACACTGCGGTTGCCACCAAATACGCTATGGGTATGACAATCGATGAGTCCGGGAGTCACCCAAGCACCTTTCAGATCAATGCGTTCTACAAATTCTTCATTTGGAATTTCACTGTGCTTGCCAATCCAGTGGATCAGTTCACCTTCTGTAACGATTGCTGCATCTTCAATACTGCTGTATTGACCATTCTGCATTGTCGCAATATGACAATTCAACCAAAGCTTCATTGTTGTATTTCCTGTTCCGCCGCAGCATTTGCCTTGACGGAAACATGTATAAATTAAGAAGTGTTGTATTAAGAGTTGGATTCAAATTGCTGTGCAGTAGAATTCGCCTGATTCAAGTTCATTTTTGGACGTACTTTGACAATGTAGGCAATCCATAGAATCACTAGCCAAGCTGCACCTACATAGATTGCAGGTCGAGAGTCTGGGAAATACGCAATGATGCCTAATACAAACAACATGAAGACCACTGCAAATGCAGGCGCATATGGCCAGCCCACAATAGGGAAATCTAAAGCTTTAATTTCTGCTGTAGATAATTTGCGGCGCATACCCATTTGTGACAACAGAATCATTAGCCACACCCATACCGTCGCAAAAGTCGCAATTGAAGCAATAATCATGAATACATTTTTAGGAATCAGGTAGTTCAATACGACACCGACCAGAAGTACGCCGGCCATCACCACAACTGTCATCCACGGCACACCATTTTTAGACAGCTTGGTAAATACATTCGGTGCTTGTCCGTCTTGCGCCATGCCGTACAGCATACGTCCCGCACCAAATACATCACTGTTAATGGCCGACACTGCTGCTGAAATCACCACGATATTTAAAATCGTAGCAGCAGACCCAATCCCTAGATTTTCAAAGATTTGTACAAATGGGCTGCCCTGCGTACCAATTTGGTTCCAAGGGAAAATCGCCATGAGCACAAAAATAGTCAGTACATAGAATAATAGAATTCGAACAGGAACAGCATTAATCGCTTTTGGAATAGATTTTTTCGGTTCTGCTGTTTCGCCAGCAGTAATACCAATAATTTCAATACCGCCAAATGCAAACACCACTACAGATAAGCAGGCAATCAAGCCGCCAATGCCATTTGGCATAAATCCGTCATGAATCCATAGGTTTTGTAAGCCCGAAACTGCTGCACCATGATCTGAATGGAAGCCATAAAGCATCAGACCGAAACCTCCAATAATCATGGCAATAATGGCGGTGACCTTGATAATCGATAACCAAAACTCTAACTCACCAAAGACTTTGACATGAATTAAGTTAATTGCACCTAAGAACATAATCAGCGAGAGAATCCAGATCCATCTCGGTACATCGGGATACCAGAAGCCCATGTAGATACCGAACGCCGTGACATCAGCCAAGGCCACGATAATCATTTCAAAAACGTAGGTCCAACCCGTGGTAAAACCTGCAAACGGACTGATGTGTTTACTTGCATAATGGCTAAATGATCCTGAAACAGGATTGTGTACAGACATTTCACCTAAAGCGCGCATCACGATATAAATTGCGATACCCGCAACAATATAAGCAATCAGTACTGATGGCCCTGCCATTTGTATGGCACTTGCCGAACCGTAAAATAGGCCTGTGCCAATCGCGGAACCTAAAGCTAAAAATCGGATATGGCGGGTATTGAGTCCCCGCTGTAAGGTAGAACCCTGTGATGCTTCTTGTGACATTTTGATCTCCAATCCATGAGGAAATTTTTATTTGATCGGGCCACTTCATGTGACCCTATTTATCAATCACAAACTTATTTTAGACTTGGCAATAAACCTTCTAGGATCAATGCGTTTAAGCATCCACTTGCAAGCAATTCACTCGCTTGTTCAATATCTGGCGCAAAGAAACGGTCTTCGCTGTAGTAAGGCACTTGATCACGCAGCACTTTGCGCGCTTGTTCTAATTTTACAGAACTTTTTAAGCCTTTACGGAAATCAAGACCTTGACATGCACCTAACCATTCAATAGCTAAAATACCGCGTACATTATCTGCCATAGACCATAAACGTTTGCCCGCATTCGGCGCCATCGATACATGATCTTCCTGATTGGCAGAAGTTGGCAGACTGTCCACACTCGCAGGATGTGCCAATGCTTTGTTGTCACTTGCTAAGGCAGCTGCAGTCACTTGCGCGATCATAAAGCCTGAGTTCACGCCGCCATTTTCAACCAAAAATGGTGGAAGCTGTGACATGTGGCGGTCCATCATCATCGAAATACGGCGCTCAGACAGTGAACCTACTTCTGCAATAGCCAAGGCTAAATTGTCTGCTGCCATTGCTACAGGTTCAGCATGGAAGTTACCGCCAGAAATCACATCGCCTTCTTTGGCAAAAACGAGTGGATTGTCAGATACCGCATTGGCTTCTATTTCAAGCACCTCTGCCGCTTGGCGGATTTGCGTTAAGCAAGCGCCCATCACCTGCGGCTGACAGCGCAGCGAATACGGATCTTGTACCTTTTCACAATCTTCATGTGAATGACCAATTTCACTTTCGTCAGTCAATAGATCACGATATGCAGCAGCTACATCAATTTGACCGCGCTGCCCTCGTACTTCATGTACACGTGCATCAAATGGTGAACGTGAACCAAGCATTGCTTCTACACTTAAACCGCCGCATACAGTTGCAGCTGCAAATAAATCTTCTGCTTCAAATAAACCGCGCAGCGCATAAGCTGTAGACACTTGTGTACCATTGAGCAGTGCCAAGCCTTCTTTTGCTGCCAATGCAATCGGCTCTAGACCTGCGATTTTCAACGCTTCAACAGCTGAAATCCACTCGCCTTTATAACGCGCTTTGCTTTCACCTAGTAAAACCAATGACATATGTGCAAGCGGTGCTAAATCACCTGAAGCTCCTACAGAACCTTTTAAAGGAATATGCGGATAAACTTCAGCATTAATCAGTGCCAAAAGCGCTTCAATGACTTTTAAACGAATACCTGAAAAACCGCGCGCCAAACTGTTGGCTTTGAGCAGCATAATCAAACGCACCATTGAATCATCGAGCGCTTCGCCTACACCTGCGGCATGCGATAAAACCAATGAACGCTGTAATTGCTCTAAATCTTCTTGCGCAATTTTAGTTGAGGCCAATAAACCAAAACCTGTATTAATGCCGTAAGCCGTGCGGCCTTCACGAATAATTTGCTCAACACAATCGACACTGGCTTGAATGGCTGGAATGGCCTGCTGATCTAGCTTAACTTTGATCGGCTTTAAAAATGCTTCACGTAATTCTGCTAAATTAAGTTTGCCTGGTTGAATTAAAAGTTCCATGTGTACAGCCCTGTTTCCTATTTTTTATGCGCTGCTGACTCATCAGGAGAGAGTTGAGATGAATCAGCAGTTGTCCTTTTTACGGCTTAGCCAGTAATCATCGGCAGATTTAAGCCCTGTTCTTTTGCACAGTCAATTGCTATATCATATCCAGCATCTGCATGGCGCATTACACCTGTCGCAGGGTCATTGGTCAGTACTCTCGCAATACGTTCTGCTGCTTCGTCTGTACCATCACACACAATTACCACACCTGAATGCTGTGAAAAGCCCATGCCTACGCCGCCGCCATGATGCAATGATACCCAAGTTGCACCGCCGGCTGTATTGAGCAAAGCATTCAGTAATGGCCAATCTGATACTGCATCTGATCCATCTTGCATCGATTCAGTTTCACGGTTTGGACTAGACACAGACCCCGAGTCTAAGTGGTCACGGCCAATCACCACGGGTGCAGATAGTTCGCCTGTACGTACCATTTCATTAAATGCCAAGCCAAGTTTTGCACGCAGGCCTAGACCTACCCAGCAAATACGCGCTGGCAAACCTTGGAATGCGATTCGTTCACGCGCCATATCCAACCAATGATGCAAATGCTCATCATCTGGAATCAGCTCTTTCACTTTTGCATCAGTTTTGTAGATGTCTTCTGGGTCACCAGAAAGCGCAGCCCAACGGAAAGGACCAATACCGCGGCAGAATAATGGACGAATATAAGCAGGTACAAAACCAGGGAAATCGAATGCGTTTTCTACGCCTTCTTCTTGCGCCATTTGACGGATATTGTTGCCATAGTCAAAGGTTGGAACGCTCATTTTTTGGAAGTCCAGCATCGCTTGAACATGAACAGCCATAGATTGCTTCGCGGCTTTTACCACTGCATCTGGTTCAGTTTGCGCGCGTTCACGGTATTCTTCCCATGTCCAGCCAATTGGCAGGTAACCATTTAATGGGTCATGCGCACTGGTTTGATCCGTCACCATGTCTGGATGTACACCGCGGCGTACCAGCTCAGGTAAAATTTCTGCAGCATTGCCATGCAACGCAATTGAAATGGCTTTCCCTTCTTTGGTATAGCGCTCAATACGTGCTAAAGCGTCGTCTAAATCGGTTGCTTGCTCATCTACATAACGGGTACGTAAACGGAAATCGATGCTGGCTTGCTGGCATTCAATGTTTAAAGAACACGCGCCTGCCAAAGTTGCAGCCAATGGCTGTGCACCGCCCATACCGCCTAATCCTGCTGTTAATACCCAACGTCCTGTTAAGTCGCCGTTGTAATGCTGACGGCCTGCTTCTACAAAAGTTTCATAAGTACCTTGCACAATGCCTTGGCTGCCAATATAAATCCATGAGCCTGCTGTCATTTGACCGTACATCGCCAAACCTTTGGCATCCATTTCATTAAAATGCTTCCAGTTTGCCCAATGTGGTACAAGGTTTGAGTTTGCAATTAATACACGTGGTGCATTTTTATGGGTTTTGAACACCCCTACTGGCTTGCCAGACTGAACTAGCAAAGTTTCGTGGTCTTCTAAATCTTTTAAAGTTTCAACAATTTTGTCATAGCATTCCCAGTTACGCGCTGCACGGCCAATCCCGCCATACACCACCAATTCTTTTGGGTTCTCTGCGACATCTGGATCCAAATTATTCATCAACATGCGTAGCGGCGCTTCTGTTAACCAGCTTTTTGCATTTAACGTTGTACCGCGAGGGGCGCGAATTTCTACATCACGAAATTTTGTAGTTGTTGTCACCGTTGGACTCCTTCCATTCAACAATCTGTTTTTCTAATGACATCCCTTCAGCACTAATACAAACATGTGCTTACTTGTATATACATGTACATATAATATGCATGTCTACCGATCTTTGAAAAGACCTCACTATTGAAAAAAGTGAAATTAATATATAAGCAAATGTTTTAATTGATTTTAAAGTTTGATGACTTTAGTTGTAGTATGAAAATTTATGCGATATATTTGGCATTTTTAAAGACGTCAACTGAATAAAATAGCTCAATGAAACAGCAATCCTTCGCTGTATCTTGTGGTAATTCGATCTTTAATGTTTCATCTTGATTGGCAATTTTTAGACATTCAAATGCTGCCAAATGATACATTTTTTCATGAATGGAAATCTGTAACTGATCTGCCATATTAAAGATCAGGATGTCTTGTGCTGCAGATAAAACCGTCTGTTTTTCACACCCTGCCATCCTCTGCATACGTGGCCTTACTTTTTGTGCATTGTAAATCAGGTTCAAGTCACGAATGGGCCCATCGATTAATTGGCAAAATACTGCTAACTCGCCATCAAAGGAAAATAAGTCACGTGCGCAAACATCGACATGTGATTGCTTGGCAATTTGCAGCCGCATTCCAGCACCAGATAGCGTAGAAATAATGCGCTTTTTCCCTTCAAAATAAGAAAAATCACCATCATTTTCCACATCCGCCATAGACACACGCCAATCAAAATCATCTTTAGCTAAGCTAGATTGACGTGCAATTTCAAAGGTAAAACCTAAGCCATTCTTCCATGGCATTTTTTGATAATCATGCAGCTTCAATACTTGAATCATTGCACGAATTTTCCTTCCAAATAATAACGGCTGCCCGGATACGTTAAGCGCGCACTAGAAATTAATTGTTTATTTGACCACGTACGGCGACGAATAAGCAGACACGGCTCTTGTTTGGTAATTTTCAGCCATTTGCATTCTTGCGCATTGGCTAAAACGGCTTCTACGATATGCTCACCTTCGCTGACCGGTGCCTGCGCCATTAAATAGGCATTAGGGGTAAGTTTGCTAAAGTCCTGCTGTAAATAGTCAGGGATCAGTGCAGCATTGACCAAACGATCTTCAATTTGTACAGGTACTTCATTTTCATAATGAATAATGATGGAATGAAAAAGTGTCTCGCCTTCTTTGGTTTGCATAAACAAGGCTTGCTGGACATCCGCCTGTACTTTTTCTAGTTTTAGAACTTCAGCGCGATGAATATGGTTACGCGCCACAATTTCATCTGCAATATTATGAATTTGAAATAAGGCCGAATGACCTTGGCCTTCTGCAACAAATGAGCCGACACCTTGTACGCGTACCAAAACTTTATCAGTAGTCAACTCACGCAAGGCACGATTGACCGTCATACGACTGCAATTGAGCAATTTAACCAATTCGCTTTCAGAGGGAATTTTGTCATTGACTTTCCATTCGCCGCTGTAAATTTTGCTTTGAATGTACTGCTTCACCTGTGCATAAAGCGGTGATGGCGCTTCTATCCCTTTTGTTGCGTCTAAAACTGAGTTTGATAACATCTGCTTCTCTTCGATCACAATGTTTAACTATTCATTGTTTGTTTATTCATTTATATAGATCAACAATCTAGCAAATGTAGACCTAATTTGGTTTCTAAGATAACGATACTTAATCATTAGAATAATAAACAGTATAAGCCAAAACCAACTTGTATATACAAGTGTTTTAATTCATCTTTAAAATAAAGAAATCGACCTTGAATCTAACTCATCTTTTATAAACTTAACTAAAGTCATTTCGTTTTAATAATTTTTTATCGCCTGCTCGGTTTTACCCCAACTAATTCTATATCCAGTTTTTTGAAGTTTACTTTTTATTCTTTGACAACTTTTATATATAAATAACTTTCATTCAAAAAATTTGCAAAAAAAAGCCCCTGTATCACTACAGGGGCTTTTTTGAATTTGGCGGAAGCGGTGTCCGTATAACACCTGTATTATGCCGTCCAACACGATTCAACATAAAATTATTTTTCAATAACTTAAATAAATATCTTTCCAACCCCGTCTTGTCTAATCCGACTATTTCAAATATTCTATGTGGGTTATTATGTGGGACAAGAATAAACCTATGCCTAAGAAAGCCAAAGAACTCTCTGCGCTCAGTGTAGCAAAAATCAAAGGAAATGGCAGGCATGCTGTAGGCGGTGTCAATGGCTTGCACCTGCGTATTGTCAACGACTCTCGTGCTTGGGTGCTACGTGTTGTTGTAGGTCAGCGCTTTGATGAAAATGGAAAACAGCAACTTCATCGCCGTGATATTGGATTGGGCTCTTACCCAGAAGTGCCACTAGCCGAAGCAAGGGCTAAAGCTCATGAAATGAAAGCCCAAATCCGAAATGGGAATGACCCTATCAAACAAAAACAAGATCAACTTCAAGCTTTACGTATTCAAAAACTTCGTAATCGTACTTTCCGTGAATGTGCTCAGATTGTTATTGCCAATAAATCTCGTGAATTAACGAATCAAAAGCATATTGCTCAATGGTCTACTACATTAGAAACTTATATCTATCCTACTCTTGGCGATATTAGCATTGGCACAATTACTAAAGTTGATATTGCTGAAGTTCTTAGACCTATCTGGATTGAGAAGAACGAAACAGCTAAACGTATTCGTGGTCGTATTGAGACTATTTTTGATTATGCAAAGGCTATGGAGTATTTTGAAGGTGACAACCCCGCTGAATGGAAAGGTAATCTTGAACCTATTTTAGGTAACTTAAAGCAGGAATCACGTCCTCATCCTTCTTTACCTTATGATCAAGTCTCTACATTCGTTCATCACCTTCGCCAAAAAGATGGAATTTCACCTAAAGCTTTAGAATTTGCAATTTTAACGGGTTGCCGCTCTGGTGAAATCTTTGGTGCCAAATGGCAAGAAATCGATTTTGGAAATAAGGTTTGGACTATTCCAAAAGAACGCATGAAGGCAGATAAAGAACATCGTGTTCCACTTTCAGAACCAGCAATTGAATTATTGAAGTCAATTCACACTGATTCGCAATCACAAAGCTATATTTTCCATGCGCCTCGTGGTGGCGGCATGCTTTCAGATATGTCATTAACTGCTTTAATTAAACGTATGCATGAACAGAAATTTAAGGAAAATGGCTTAGGCTATATTGATCCAAAACAAAATCGTGTTGTAACTACTCATGGCTTTCGTTCAACCTTCCGCGATTGGTCAGCAGATAAAACAGATTACCCTCGTGAAGTTTGTGAACATGTACTTGCACATAAACTACCAGATGAAGTTGAAGCTGCGTATTTACGTGGAGCTTATCTTGAAAAACGTAAATCTTTAATGGCTGATTGGGCTGAATTCTGTAGTACTCACTTGTTACTAGACAGCATTTGTTAAAAAGGAAACTAGAAAAAATATTTTTCACTAAATTTAGTTACTATTTTTTGTGCCTATTCCTGACTTCTAATTTTCTGTGAGCCAATAAAACGATTTAGACCGATTCCTTTTATGTTTGAACGACCCTTTGTAGAGGAAAAGTATGGACCACCATGAAATTTAAAAACGTATTTTTTTGAGTCCCACTGCTCAATTATGAGTTCACCAACATTTGCTCTTTGCATCAATCTTCGTAATAAATTTTTTTCACGTTTAGTAGGCTCTTCAGTAAATACGCAGTTGTATTTATTACGCCAATCGTAGTCAAAAAATTTCTCTACATCAGGATAAATCAAAATAAAAGCTGGACGTACTCCATCAAATTCACAAAAACTATATGTATAAGCTTGCATCACACAGTTTAATAACTTTTTCACACTCTCTTTACTTTGAGGATCTTTAATCTCAATACCTATAGCTTCTACATCAAATCCCATCGCTTTTGCTTTTTCATTTGGTCGGAGTAACAAATCCAATCTTAACGGAGAATCATCAATGACCCATCTCCCAGCAACTTCTTCCTGGATATAAAAGAGATCAGTTAACATCTCTATTAATTTTTCTTTAGCTAAATTTTCTCTATCTTGAGACATGTTTAAATCATGTTTCCTATAATTGATTTCTATATTAATAGCCTATAGTCATACGACTAAAGTTATTAAAATAAACCCCTATTCAAGCAATGTCATTTGCTGATTCCAAAGTAACAGGGAATCTATAAAATAATTAAAAGTATTACAACTCATTTTAGATAAACTTAAAATTTCATTCGCTAACTGGCAAATATCATACATATGGTACATTATAACGTTCAGCATAGGCATTTTGTTGTGGATTAGCAATCAAAAAGGCTAGTTGAGGAACGGATCGACTGGAACGACCACACCGAACTTTTCCAATTGCAAGAATTTTGACCCCAAAATTTGTGCTGGAATTTTGCGTTGGAGTAAGTTAAAAAAGTTTTCATCATGCGTTGAGATAATGATTTGTTTGCCAAACTGTAAGCAGATACTGCGCAAGAGATCAATTGTAGATAGGATGTTAATTGAATCCATTGATTGGATCGGATCATCAATTAAAATCACATCTACAGAGTTTCCCTCATCATCTTTTGCATGAAGTGCACTCGCTAGAAATACACTCAAACTAAGAATATTTGTTTGAGCAGCACTGAAATAGAGAATCGGAGATATCAGCCCTCCAGCCCCATCGCTAACCACAATATTTAGGCCAGGGTTAGCCGAATCAAAGTCTGCTTTGAACTCCACTTTTTTAAAGGCAGGATGCGGATCTATTTTCCTGTAAATAGAATTAATAAGATCTTCATAGAAAAAATTATTAATGAGCGTTTTTAGGCTGTCCACAATTACATCCCTTTCCGCTGTCAGAGCCACATCGACCCGATTACGCTGATCTAGCTGCAGCTCTACGCTGGTAAGCTCTTCCTGAAGAGAAATACGTTTAATATAAGGTTTAAACGAAGTTATAAGCTCTAAGAGCAACTTAATGCTGTTTAACAGCTTATCAAGCTCTTGAGCGCGAAGACGACAATCTTCAATCTCTGCTATAATAAGCGCTTTAACTGTCTCCAAAGTATCTTTAGGCTGAATGATAATAATATTGGATAAGCTCTCATAAAAAGCGTTCACAGCCGTTTGAGAACAAGCAAGGCTTACTTCCAAATCATTCTTCTGCTGTTTTAAATTAGCAAAATCCACCCATGTACCATCAACCATCATCTCCTGCTGCAACACCTTACACTGACTAGCTAGGGATTCACCAGAAACTTTATATTTGAGTACGTCCGCGTCAAGCTCGTTTTTCTTCACCTCACAATACTTTTTGAGGTCTGAAGCAGCAATGGCATTTTCATTTAGGTATGTCTTTACTGTAACGTAGACAAGTTCGCTACTTTTTCTCTCACTTTCAGAAATTAACTCATACAACTCAGAATCTTTAGATTTGATCCAAGTAGTTACTGATTGAACTTGAGTAGACAATTCCGCTTGCCGTGCAAGCAGATTCAAGCGTTTTGTCGCAAGTTGGCTAAGCTCCGCCTCTACTCGCGATACTAGTTCATCATTTGAAAGCCCCCAAACTAACTTTTCCAGTTCAGTTATTCCAACTTCTAAGGTCTTGTATTCTGCTTCTAAAGTAGATTTCTCAGACACTGCTTGAGCATGTCTCTCGCTAACTTCAGTGAGCTTTTTATGTAGAGTTCCGAGCTGCTGAACCTGTGCTTCAACTGCTTGCTGAGTAATCGCCTGTATTGCCTCTCTAAGTTCTTTTTGACGCATGAATGAGAGTGAAAGATTTCTAGAATTTTCTAAACTCAATTCAGACATCAGATTTTGGCTCTTAACCTTTTCTAGCAAAGTCTCTACAGATGAATGATGAGTTGTACATAAAGGACAAATATGAGAAGGCTGTACAGCAAGATAATCTAAGCCTATGGCAATCAACTGCTCGTGCTGTTCCATCTGCTCAGTTAATGCTTTCTGAGTGGCAGAGAGAGCCTGATTATGCACTTCGATCAAATCAAGGTCAGCTTGAAATCTTCTCAATTGTTCAATTTTATCTTGATCAAAAAACCCGCCCCCTACATTTCCAGTTAATAATAGATTAGTAGTAATATTTAATGCGGAGATCTCTCTTAACTCACGATTCAATTCATCTAACTGTATCTTGTCTACCTGAATAGTAATTTCTTTTGCTGTGATTTGTTGCCTTAAAATACCAATCTGAGCTCGATGGTTCGAAAGTGAGACGTAGACTGGTCCAGCATTGTCGACAGAATTCCTTAATAGCAAAGTCCTATCATCAGCAATCTTAAGCTCGCTGTTCAGTTCATTTAATTGTTGCTCTAGACTTGAAAGGTTGATAATACTTTTGGAGCGTTCTTCGGTCAGTGTCTTTTGAATTGTTGATAATTCTAGAAGGCGTGACTCAGTTATTAAAAAATTCTCTGCGTTCTCAGCAATTTCAATAAGGCGGGTCAGACGTTCATGTGCTTGTTTTTGATCCTCCACACATTTGTTGTATGAATCGAATAGCATCTGATACTTGTCGGCATCGGCAACCCCTTTCAACAGCCTAGAAAGTTGAGTTTTTTGCCCTACCTGATAGTTGATATGGCGCTCTATTTCAGGTATTTTCGCCAACCTATCCACCAGTGCTTCTGATGTTTTTGTTTTCGCTTGGAGTAACGTATTCAGTTCATGCTGTCGCGATACAAGGCTAGCGTTAAGTTGATATTCACTCTGAGATGAAAATTTTTCATCAGGTAATACAATATTCTCACCCGCTGCATTAAGTTCAGCCGCAACTGCATTGAAATACTCGAATACAGAAAGATTAATTGGTTGTTTCAAATCTTCGATAAGCGACTCACGTTGCTTATTAAGAGCACTCAGCTCTGCATTATTATCACTGATAAGCGCTGACAACTCCTTTCGAGCTATCTCGATATCTCCACCAAAGCTTTCCATAAATTTAGCATATCGCTCTTGAGGCTTTGCTTCTCTGAGAAATCTATCAATCTCATCCTGACTCAAAACAACACGTCGAAAAAACTCATTTCTCCGTTGACGCTTATCGCCAAAACTTAAGTCCCGCCCATTCGAACGAAGTTTTGGTAGTTTATTCTCAAAAGGCTTCGGTCTAGTAGTAGATACAGTGACCTTTGTAATCACTTGTTTAGCGGCGTATTTGTTACGTAGAATCTTTTGACCTTCATTAGGGGCCTTGGTCGACTTAGCCGCACTTTCAAAGTTAGTTTTATTATATTCCCCTCCAAGCCTTTCTAAGTGGTTGGTAACAGCCCATTCAACTGCATCGTAAAAAGAGCTTTTACCAAAACCATTTGGCGCATAAATCGCAACAAAGTTCGAAGGAATATCTCCTTCATTCGTAAAATCAAAAGTTCCGTCTGACTTTGATTTGTAAGCACGGAATGCCTCAATCTCAACTTTCTTAATTTTCATTATTGTTCAAAAATTCCATTACGCTATTAATCGTCTGGGCACGCTTTTCTCTAGACTCAGTTTTTGAATCTAACGGTACACCACGAACATACCTTTCTAAAGATAGCAAAGCCTCTTTTGGGTTATTGACTTGAGTATCAAGTATTAAATCTGAACCTAATAACTGGTTTTGTAGTTCAATAGCCACTTGTTCAAGACTTGGTATTTCTAGGAGCCCATCAATTATGATCTTACGAGTAGCAAACTTATTATTTTCGATTTCATATTTTTCCCATACAGGAACTTGCTCAATTGTGAAAAAAGCCAAATATACATTCCACGCTGCCAAGCTGCCCCTAGGCTGATAGTGAACAGAAATTATATTTTGGATAGCTTGCCAATTTTCTACTACTTCTGCTGATGTTTCACATATACACGTTATGCAGGAGATAAACGAAAAAGGGTCATCCGAGCGAAACATATAGAACCTGATATTCTCATACTGAGTAGCTAAAAAACCTAGATCGACTTCATCACTTAATAATTTCATTAAGTTTGTCCTTAAGCAACTGTAATTGTGCCATACCAGGTGGCAGACCTTTATATTCAAACTCACTATCAACCACACAGGTCTTACGAAGCCCTTCTAGATGAGTTAGTTTGAAACTCGTATAGATAGAGCTTTCAACCGCATCAATGGAAAATGGTCCTTGGTTTGGTACAATAGCAATATTATTTATCACTCTATCAAGCAAAAAACTCGGAGGTAGATGTTTTGCTGCCGCATCTGGTGATGCAACAATAAGCGTGCCATCTTTGTCTAAAAGTTTACGCGCAATTTTAAGCAGCTCATCCAAGCGACTAATCCAGTTCGTACCATCACTGGTATATAAGAATCTGCGCTTTCGCTCTATACTTTTTATATAGTCAACATTTGTAACTCCAGTATTATCCATCAAAGCGCAGATTACTAAAAACTCTAAATAAGCTGTCCATAATTCTTGAGTTTTGAGCTCATCAGGTCGTTTGGAATCAACAAGCATTTGTAAATTATATTGCGTCATGACTTCATAAGGTGGAGGCATCCCGCTCGCAATTAGTGAATCAGCAAATCCCTCTAACGCTGTTCTAAGATGATAGACATTGTTTTGATCAATCACATTGAATGCGAAAATCATCTCTCGCATTCTAGAAAAGCATTCCAAATGAGCAGGAATCATTGGCGCACTTCTATTTATTTCTATTATTTCATAGAATTTCTGTAAGCTATGGCATTGTACTCGACTATATTGGTGCTCTTCATCACTTGCATCCATTCTAAATTCAACGCCCGTAAGAAACATTTGTCCATCTTTGTGGAAATACACACCTCCACCAGACATTCCTTCGATTTCAGACCTACTTGGCATACCGTCAATTGTGAAAAAAATAAGATCATCATTCACATTTGTTATATGCCCGTTATAAAACTTTATTGGAGTTTGACTAGTCCTTTCTCCTTGTGGATATCCGACTAAAGTTAAGCCAGCATTATACTGTAACTCCTCAGCATCAAATACTTTTTGTGCTACATGGGTCTGAAAACTAACTTTTAAGATCACATAGTCGTTAGATAATGTTGTCAAAACGAAAGGATCAGAATGTCTAAGTATTTCTAAAATCTCAACAGGATTTCCTTGATAATCCAAAACTTCATGAGCAGTAATACCATCGAGCACATGAGCTGCTGTTAATACATAAGAGTAGTTCTGTGTCATAGCATTGACGAGAACACCACTTCCTCCATTAACCCTGACACAATAAGACTTCATGATTTCAGAGACGGTCATAGTCTGATCTCACTATCGAGCACCTCTACTCGAGAAGCTGTAACTTTTTCTGGTAAGCGTAATTTTGAAATAACCTTTCCATAATTGAAAAGAATTTTTCCATTTGTAGATTTAAGGATTCTCGCAATCGTTCTTTTATTAGGAAGGCCGTGTTTTGAACCATCAGTAGAAATTACATAACGTGTTGAATTTATAAGTGAAAGAGTCTCATGGCTTGTGTTATATTGGCTTCCATGATGCGAAATCTTCACGAGATCAAGTTTAATTTTATTACAATCACTGTAGCCTAGTGCTCTCAGATTATCTGCAACAACTTGATCATGTGCATCCCCAAGAAAAAGCATAGCTTTATCCTCAATCTCTAAAATAAATGCAATTGAGCTACCATTATAAATAGAAGGGTCTGAATCAAATTTATCATCGCCCCATATCTCTTCTAGCGAAAGATCATAATCATTACTATGGGATGATGTTGCACCAGAATCTGTTTCAGTAGGCCACTTATGCAAAAGTCTCTCAAGTTGAGAAGGACCAGGTGATAATACTGTCAAAGTAAAGGGGCCTAAATTATGGACTTGTCCTGCCATGATAAGTGTTGCTCTTGTACACCCGATTTCATCAAGTAGAGCTTCGAGATCTTTACCTTGTTGCACGCTTGTTTGAGGAGAACCATTGGCCAAGAGAATATTGTTCTCCGAAATTTCAGCGGCTTTGAAATGATGGGTAATCAATCGAGATGAATTGAACCAGATTGTTTTAACTAACTGAGGGAGATATTCAGTATCTTCAAAAGCTTTGATCAGTCCATTGATATGGTCGTCATCAATATGAGTTAAGATAGCCAGATCTACATGTTGATGTGTGCTTAAAAAACAGGAGGGTTTAACTTGGTAAACTATACATACTCATTAGGAGTTTACCATGAGCAAGAAACAGAAGACTTACACCGCAGAATTTAAAGCTGAAGCCATAAAAGCCATTG
>NZ_VOYU01000020.1:0-41241 GCF_013420135.1 Acinetobacter sp. YH12023 | reverse complement strand
ACGATGCCGAAAATGATGAGCGATTTATTCATGGGGGCTTCTATAATAATAATAATCGAGCATGAGTCTCATACGGATGCTCGGGTCGAAAGGGAATCCCCAGGCGAGTAACCTGTTTGCGGTGATCCATTAGCTGCAGGAGCAGAATAGCATACATCTGGAAGCAAAGCCAGGAAAGCGGCCTATGGAGCTGTGCGGCAGCGCTCAGTAGGCAATTTTTCAAAATATTGTTAAGCCTTTTCTGAGCATGGTATTTTTCATGGTATTACCAATTAGCAGGAAAATAAGCCATTGAATATAAAAGATAAAAATGTCTTGTTTACAATAGAGTGGGATATGTGGAGTCGATTAGTCCAATTTCTCGGTCAAAGCCCAAGGCCTTTTCGGCATTAACCAAGAGTCTGCTTAAGCACAATTTTCTGGTGGGTAATCATAACTTTTGCCTCATTTGTGATGGATTGATCTATCTTGATTCTACTGAATCGGATCATCGGATTGCCAAAGCCGTAGGTGGGCAAGGTGTTCTAGAGAATGGTCTGCTGGTTCATCCCATCTGTAATAGGATGAAATCAGATCTGAGCCTGGAAGAGATTAGAGCGGATTTGTTTGGTGAATTACTGTATTAATCAACAGAGCGATGAGCTCATTTTTGCAGAAGTATCAATGATTAATCACATGATTTAACTTTTGATACATTCAGCCAATATGGTTATTTTTAATTCAGTCCAGAATCACAACCAGAAACTAGCTGTAGTTTCTGAATGACCGTCAAGGTCCTTAGTTTCGCCCATAGATTCCCTCTGTGGGCTTTTTTTGATCAAAAATTGTATAGATGCTCTAAAATAAACCTTTTAGCATTTCATAAGCAATTAGGATTAAGGCTGAGACCATCAGCACAACAAAAATGAGTTCCACTCTAGTTAACAACTTAGTTCCATTTACTTTTCACTTAATTTATATAGCAGTTAACTCGTAGCATAAATGACATAACATGACATGGAAAATAATCAAAAAGACAGAATTTGGATTTTGATCAGATCTGCATGTTTACATGCTTCTACAGCAGCTTTGAATGTTTCACTTAACCTTTAAACTTTTCTTAAAACTAAATATATTTACATATACATTCTAAAATTTGATAGAATTTATTAAAACTTTAGATTCTAAGTGTAAATAATGAGAAGCGCTAATATTCGACGTGATGGCTACTTAAAATTTCTGAATACATGGCAAGACCGTGATGTCATTAAAGTGCTTTCGGGTGTACGTCGCTCTGGAAAATCCACCTTATTGGCGATGTTTCAACAAGACCTAAAAGCACAGGGCGTACAAGCCGAAAACATCATTGCCATCAACTTCGAATTTATGGAATTTGAAGAACTCACCGATTACCGTAAACTACATGATTATGTATTATCCAAAGTTGATAAAAGTAAAAAAAACTATGTTTTTTTAGATGAAATTCAACATGTTACAAATTTTGAGAAAGTAGTCGACTCTTTATATGTTCGGGATTATATCGATTTATATATTACAGGCTCAAATGCATTCTTTCTAAGTGGAGAACTTGCGACTTTACTTACAGGACGCTATATAGAGCAACATGTTTTACCCCTTTCATTCCAAGAATTTAAACAGTGGCATATTGAAAATAATCCGATCATCCAACAATTATCAAATCGTGATTTGTATGCCATGTATACGCGCAGTAGTTTCCCTTATACGCTTGCCATGACTAGCCAGCAGGAAACTTATGATTACTTGCAAGCGGTCTATGCCAGTGTAATGTTTAAAGATGTTATTCCACGTTTGAATACTGCCGATATTAACTCTCTCGAGCGTGTCACAAGATATTTGGCAAGCGTGACAGGCTCAGCTATTTCCATCAATAAAATTAAAAATACCTTTGTTTCAAGTGGGGTTAAAATTTCATTTGAAACAGTAAAACGCTATATTCAGGGCTTACAGGACAGTTTGTTATTTTATAGTGCCGCACAATTTAAAGTACGCGGGCGTGAGTTATTACAATCCTCTGAAAAATACTATTTAGTTGATGTCGGATTGCGCCGGATTATGTTGCCTGATGCTAATGCTGATCAAGGTCATATCTTAGAAAATGTGATTTATCTTGAGCTTGTCAGACGAGGTTATACGGTCTATGTAGGGCGGGTTGATGAATATGAAATTGATTTTGTTGCTGTCGATACTTTACAGAATTTAACTTATTATCAGGTGGCATTAGAAACGCTCAATGAGGAGACACTCAGCCGAGAGTTACGTCCATTACAGAAAATTTCTGATTCGTATCCCAAGTATTTGCTTACATTAGACACGATAGGGACTGAAGCGAATTATAATGGTATTGTAAAAATGAGTGCTCTCGATTGGTTGCTATCTGAAAATAAGTAAAGTTGAGGGTAGACATGGATACTATTATTTATTAATTAAAACTCAAAGACTTTTCAGCATTAACCAAGAGTGTGATCAAGCATAATTTCTGCTCCAATTGTGATGGATCGATTTACCTCGACTCGATTGAGTCAGACTATCATGATTGAGCCAGAGTCGCTTACTGAAAGTAGCGAGAATTGCGCTGGAGTTTCTGAAGGATATTAATTCCTTAGTTTGCCCATTCATCCATCTGGGCATTTTTTTTTTGATTAAAATACAATGCGGTTCTTGCTAAAAAATGACGGCACCCACCATAAAACACAATATTCCAAAAATAATCCAAGGCCATATCTTTGCCTTCGGTTGTTCTAAATTCTGAGGATTATATTCCGTGTGTTCTAGCGATGTCGGTTGTGGAACACGGGTCTTTTTAGAGTAAGGTTGGTGTTTAGAGTAAGATAGTCCCGTACCTGGAATGCCGACACTGGTTCGCGTACCTTTTTTCCCAATATTTAGAGAAGCACCAGGTTTGCCAATGCTGGCACTGCTGATGCCTTTATGGGTCAGATTAATTTTAAAACCCGGGAATAATTTAATACTTTTACGAAATCTAAAACCCATATTTCTCTCATTCTAAAACTTAGCTCAATTCACGCGCTATACCAGGATCCATGATCTGCTAGAGATCGTACTTTGACGGCTATCATCAGGATACTAGTATATTTTTTATCTGATGATTGCAATACTACCTTTAAATACCGTCAAAAATATTTACTGTATATTTGCTGTAGGGTAATCTTAAAGCTGCTATTTATTGACTGATTGGTATATGACGACAGATAAGCATGAAGTGCTTCTTCGAATGCGAGCCATCGAGTTGCTTGCTTACTGGGAAGGTCGTTTGGTTACCAATCGTTTGATGAGCTGGTTTGGGCTCAGTCGACAGCAGGCTTCTGCGGATATCAAGCGTTACAATACGCTGTATAACCCCGATGCCTTGATTCATGACCCCTCCGTCAAGGGTTATGTGCCTAAGGCCAGCTTCCAGCCTGTACTGACTACAGCGCATATCAATGAATATCTCAATATGCTCTCGGGCTTGGTCAGTGAATCGCATGCCCTTATTGCGATGCCAGAACCGAATCTTACAGCAGTTCAATTACCTGATCGCAGTGTACGTCCTGAAGTGATTCGGGAAGTTTTGCGTGCCTGCCGCAACCAAAGTACTTTAAAAATGATTTATGCCTCGATGCAGAATCCGCAGTGGCATGAACGCATCATTTCCCCACACACCCTGGTGTATACCGGTTTTCGCTGGCATGTCCGTGCCTATTGCCATCAGAGCAAGCAGTTTAAGGACTTTTTACTCTCCAGAATTGATCGCACACCTGTTGTGATGGCGATTGAGTCAGTAGGCCCTGCTCAGGATCAGCAATGGCATGAAGAAATTGTACTGACGCTGATCCCTAATCCAAAATTGAACTCATCACAACAAGCGCTGGTCGAAAAAGACTTCGGCATGCCTGATGGCAGATTACAGATTCCGGTGAAAAAAGCCCTGGCTCACTATACTTTGCAGCGATATCAGGCCGCGATCACGCTGGCTGAGGCGGATGATGCCTTGAAATATCCCTTGGTACTACAACGCTCAGATATCGAAAAGCTGTCGTCTTACCTGTTTGATCAGGCGTCATAGGAGATTGGCTATGTTAGAACAATTTCATTATGACAGTGACCTGATTGGCGGTTCCCTGATGGTGCGTGAAAGCCGGCTGATCGCGGATCTGTTATTACGAGAAGCGACTCCAGAACAATGGCATCAGGCCATTCAGATTGACAATATTCTGCAAAAAAGAACGCCTGCTTCAGCCCAACGTAACGCCACTGCCATTCGTAAGCGTCTTGAGCGCTTAGAGCCTGATTTCTGGAAAGCTTTGCGGGATGGGGATGATGAGCTGGCGACTCAGGTGGCTTTTTGTGGGGCACTGGAACGCAACCTGTTGCTGCTTGAGTTTATGGAAACGGTGATGAGGGATGCCTATATCTCCCAGGCGCAATACTTGGACAGTTATATCTGGTCAGATTTTTTGGATGAACGCTCACAACGTGATCCGGATATCTGTGATTGGAAAGAGTCCAGCAAGAAAAAAATGGGGCAGGTGGTGTTTCGCATGCTGGCAGAAGCCGGTTATTTAAAAAGTACCCGTAAGCTGGAGTTGCAGCGCGTGATCGTCAGAGCAGAGCTGCGTAGCCTGTTGGAAGAACATTATAAACAACGCATTAAAAGATCTATGGAAGTGTCGGTATGGACGCGTTAGTTGTAGAGGGGCAGCAATGAGTCAAACAATACATGAGCGTCTGAACCAGATTCCAGAGCGAATACTTTCAACCGAGTTTCTCACTGGACAAGGATTGGGCAATGAAATTGGCTTCTGGATTTTTGATTATGCACCTGAAGATGAGTTGAAGGTGCGCGAATATCTGCATTTTCTAGACGGGATGCTGGAGAAAAAACACAGTCAGCTGAAGGTGGTGAATATCAACCTGCTGCAAGCCGTGGTGGATTATCTGTCTGAGCGTAACTTCATCGATAAAGCCATTCAAATGCAAAAAGCCAAAGGCGATGAGGCGCTGCTCAAAGCGCTGAAAGGCCCACTGCATATGGATAAGTTCGCGCCCTATCTGGTGAGTAAATATGCCACCAATGCACAAGATATTGTGTTGATGACTGGGGTAGGGTCGGTTTGGCCACTGTTACGTGCCCATCACTTATTGAACAGTTTGCATTCGTTACTGGGGCATAAGCCAGTGGTGCTGTTTTACCCAGGTTATTACGACGGTCAAGCGATGAGTTTATTTGGAAAAATTCCAAGCAATAATTACTACAGAGCATTCAGATTAGTGCCTTAACACGGCAAATAGAAATAAGAATTCGGGGGAATGGATTGAGATGAACATTAAAGAACTTTTTTATAAGCCATTAGATCGTGCGATTAACGGGGTCGTAAAAGCAGACCAGAATGACAATACTACGGTTTATCAGGAACTCGATGAGTATGTGGTCACCAATGAACTGGAAAAGCATTTTCGGGACTTTTTCCAGTCTTATGGCACAGACCTGAGCGATCCTTCGATTGCCAACCGTGTCGGCGTATGGATTTCTGGCTTCTTTGGTTCAGGTAAATCACATTTCCTGAAAACCTTGTCGTATATTCTGGCCAATAAAGTGGTACGTGATGCGCAAGGTAACGAGCGTAGCGCCGCAGAATTCTTTGATGAAACTAAAATCCGCGATGCATTTATCCGTGCCGATATTGGCAAGGCCGTTAGCCATCATGCCGATGTCATCCTGTTTAACATTGACAGTAAAGCCAGTTCCAATGACGATGGCAATCCGATCCTGAATGTGTTTTTACGTGTGTTTAACGAGTATCAGG
This sequence comes from Acinetobacter sp. YH12023, assembly GCF_013420135.1. Lineage (NCBI taxonomy): Bacteria > Pseudomonadati > Pseudomonadota > Gammaproteobacteria > Moraxellales > Moraxellaceae > Acinetobacter > Acinetobacter sp. YH12023. The sequence goes on along the minus strand of NZ_VOYU01000020.1, from coordinate 35,413 downwards.
GTTTTAGTGCTGACCATCCACATATTGCCCATATGGAACGTCACCTGAGCCAGAAAGGGGTGTATGAACGCTTTAAACAGGCGTTTGAGGAATCCAGCGGCATGTCTTGGCTAGAAGAACGTGACGGATATCAGTTCTATCAGGATGATGTCGAAACTGCGATTTCTCAGGCACTGAATCTATCAGCAGAAGCTGCACACAAGTGGTTTGAGGATTCTGAGCAGACCTTTAGTGTTTCGGTTGAAAACTTCTGTCAGTGGGTGAAAGAATACCTGGACAGCAAAGGACCCCAGCAACGCATGTTGTTCTTGGTCGATGAAGTGGGGCAGTTTATTGGCAGCGATACCCGCTTGATGCTGACATTGCAAACCATTACTGAAAACCTGGGTACGATCTGTAAAGGCCGCGCTTGGATTATCGTCACCTCACAGGCAGACATCGATGCTGTTTTAGGTGAGATGTCTTCTTCCAAAGCCAATGACTTCTCCAAGATTGCTGGTCGTTTTAAAACCCGGTTATCACTGTCCAGTTCCAATACCGATGAAGTCATCCAGAAACGTTTATTACGTAAAACCCCAGAAGCAGAAGCATTGCTCAGATCAGTGTTTGAGCAAAAGGGCGATATCTTAAAAAATCAGATTACCTTTGACCGTTCAGGCCCAACCCTAAAGAACTATGAGGGGCCAGACAGCTTTATCCATAACTATCCTTTTGCGCCGTACCATTTTCAGCTGGTACAAAAAGTATTTGAAGAAATCCGTAAGGTCGGTGCGACCGGTGCACACCTGGCCTATGGTGAACGGTCCATGTTGGATGCGTTCCAGATGGCCGCGAATGCGATTGCTACAGATGAAGTCGGTGCCCTGGTTCCTTTCCACCGCTTCTATACTTCAGTGGAAGGATTTCTGGATACAGCAGTGAAGCGTACCATCGACCAGGCAGGGCAGAATAAGACCCTGGATGGTTTTGATGTGCAGATGCTGCGTACCCTGTTCATGATCCGCTATGTCGATATCATCAAAGGTACGCTGGATAACCTGGTGACTTTGTCGATTGAGAAAATTGATGAAGATAAGCTGGCATTGCGCAAGCGGATTGAAGAGAGCCTGCAGCGTCTGGAAAAAGAGAGCCTGATTACTAGGAATGGTGATGAGTTCCTGTTCCTAACCAATGAAGAGCGGGATATTACCCGAAAAATTAAAGCCACAGACTTAGCGGCTTCAGAAGAAAATAAAGAGTTAGCCAACCTGATCTTTAAAGATTTACTGCGCGATCAGAACAAATACCGCCATCAAGCCAACAAGATGGACTATCAGATTGGTCGTTTTCTGGATGGTCATAGCCTGGATGGCAAGTATGAGAGCGATTTGAAAGTTGAAATCATTTCTCCGCTGGATACGGAATACAACCTCTATACTGAAGCTTACTGTATTGGTAAAAGTACTCAGGCCGAAGGACAAGTCCTGTTTAAACTGGCAGACGATAAACAGTTCTTTAATGAACTGCGCACCTGGCTGAAAACCAATAAATTTATTCGGTTAAATGATGATGGCACTCAGTCCGATATCACCCGTATCCTGGCAGACCGTGGCCGTGAGAACCAGGAGCGTAAAAAACGCCTGCGTGTCCGGGTCGAAGAAATGTTGCTGGACGCGGAAAGTTATGCCTTGGGTCAACATCTACAACTTTCATCTTCAAGTCCAACCACCAAGCTGGATGAGGCTTGTCGTTATTTGCTGGAAAACACTTATACCAAACTGAGCTATCTGCAGGTCTATCAGCAGGATGCCTGGCGTGAACTGAACGCCGTCTTGACTGTGGATGATATGGCGCAACTCGGATTGTCTCTGGATGGCGGTCAGAGCAATCCCAAAGCCCTACAGGAAGTGGAGCAGTACATTGCACTACGGGCCACCGGTACAGAGCGTATTCTAGTCTCAGATGTGATAGATCGTTTTGCCAAACGTCCTTATGGCTGGCCGGATGCCGAGATTTTACTATTGGTGGGTCAGCTGGCTGCGATGGGGCGGATTTCTCTGCAGTTAAATGGCGGCAGCTTACAGTTAAAAGATGCCTTTGAGCCTTTACAAAACAGCCGCCGTCGCCGTGATGTGTCGATCATTAAAAAACGCCAGACTGATGATCAGGTGTTGAAACAGGCACGCCAACTCACCCAAGACCTATTCTCGGCTATGGGACCAGCGACAGAGAAAGAGCTATTTGAATTCTATACCCAACATTTTAAAAACTGGTTAGCCAACTTTAAGTCTTATAAGAGTAAAACTGATGTCGGGCAGTTCCCGGGCAAGAAAGTGATTGAAAAGTCGATTCTGACTTTGGAGCGTTTGCTGGCCAATAGTGACAGCTTTGATTTCTTTAAGGCCGTGGTCGAGAACAAGGACGACTATCTTGATCTGGAAGAAGATTATCGTGACATTCATGAATTCTTTAGCAACCAGATGCCAAGCTGGCAACAACTGCAACAGGCCTTACGTCATTTTGAGAAAAACAAACAGGCGCTGGGCAGTGATGATGTGGCAAAAAAAGCCCTCTCCGAATTACATCGTATTTTCACCCTTGAATCGCCCTATGGCCTGTTAAATAAAGTGGCTGATTTGGTTCGCACTGTGGAAAGCGTCAATGAGCGACTGTTGAGTGAGAAGCGCAATCAGGCGATAGAACACATTGATGACAAAATCAAGCAGCTGGAAGCCGAGATTAAAAACAGTGGCATCGCCACCGCTGAGCTGAGTAACAAGCTATTACGCCCACTACAACTGCTGAAAACAGATATTGAAGTGGAAACTAGCCTGTCCACCATCTATATGCTGCAAACCCAAACCGCCGTGGAGCGTTTTGATGAAGCCTTGTATGAGCTGGAACGAGAAGTTCAGGCTGAAATTCAACGTCAGGCCAAAGCGGCACAACTGGCTCAGAGCAAAGCCGAGAGTGTGGCGAGCTCAGCAACCACCACCAGCCCAGTTACATCAACACCTGCTGCGAGTCCGATAAAGCCCGCAATCGCCGTAGTGCCACCGAAACCTGTTGTCGAAGTCGATGTCGCCAGCATTTACAGCAAAACCTCCAGCAGTGTCTATCTGGAAACGGAAGAGTCAGTGGATCAGTTTGTAGATGCACTCAAAGCTGAACTGAAAAAAATCGTGAGTGATAAAAAGCGTGTGCGTATCCGCTAACTCGGGTTAGGGATATCGGCATCAGTCATTAATTAAAGGTTTTAACATGAATACCAGTAATATTAAAAAATACGCACCGCAAGCACGAAATGATTTTATCGCAGCGATGCGCAAGCAGGCTGCCAAATATGGCATCACCGCAGACAGCATTTTACCGGCAGAACAGAAAGGCGACTTGCTGCTGATTGGCGATCAGGTTTTTCCGCTATCCGTCATGAAACCACGTGAGAAGCTGATCAAACGCATTCAAGCAACTAGCTTTGGGCAGACGATTGATTATATCGCTTATAGCTGGTTTAACCGTCTCTGTGCGATTCGTTATATGGAATGCAAAGGCTTACTGGATCATGGTCGCCGTGTACTGAGTAGTGCCGATGGCAGTGCAGGTTTGCCACAGATTCTGGAAGAATGTCTGGATATTGACCTGCCGAGTTTAGATGCCGGCCGTGTGGCTGAGCTTAAGCTGGATGGTAATAAAGACGAAGAACTCTATCGTGAGATATTACTGGCCCAATGCCATGCATTGAATCAGGTCATGCCACTCTTGTTTGAACAGGTTTCTGATGAGTCTGAACTACTGTTACCGGATAACCTGACTAAAACCGACTCCTTGATCCGTGATTTAGTGAGCAGCATTCCGGAAGAAGACTGGACGGATGTGCAGATTATTGGCTGGCTGTATCAGTTCTATATTTCTGAAAAGAAAGATCAGGTGATTGGTAAAGTCGTCAAGAGTGAAGACATTCCTGCAGCGACACAACTCTTCACCCCGAACTGGATTGTAAAATATTTGGTACAGAACAGTGTCGGTCGTCTATGGATGATGGCACAGCCTGATAGTACGCTTGCCAGTGAGTGGGAATACTATATTCAGCCAGCGGAACAGACCGATGAAGTCAATGCCCAGTTAAAACAGCTGATTGATGCGCGGATCAGTGAAGATGGCGATACTTTAAACCCTGAAAGCATTACAGTACTCGATCCGGCTTGTGGTTCGGGGCATATTCTGGTGGAAGCCTACGATTGCTTAAAAGCGATCTATTTAGAACGTGGTTACCGCAGCCGGGATATTCCACGTTTGATTTTAGAAAAGAACCTGTACGGCATTGATATTGATACCCGTGCAGCACAGCTCGCCAGTTTTGCGCTATTGATGAAAGCACGTGAGGATGACCGCCGTTTATTTAGCAATCCACCAAAACTGAATATCATTGCGTTACAGGATAGCCAGCCGGAACGTTTAGATGCATTTAGCCAAGATTTATCCAGCGCCAACATTGCGCAAGCAGACTTAAAAGAACTGCTGGACTTATTTGAACATGCTTCGACTTTTGGTTCTTTGATTCAAATCCCTGAGGCATTCGCTAAAAAGCTGCCTGATTTAGAAAGCAAGCTGAATACAGCATTAGCGTCAGGAGATATTTTTTCGCAGCAGTCAGCACAGGAGCTGTTACCTCTAGTACAACAAGCGAATTTACTGGCTAAAAAATACGATGCCGTGATTGCTAACCCGCCGTACATGGGCAGTAAGGGCATGAACACAGCACTTAAAGATTTTGCGAAAAAGACATTCCCTAACAGCAAGTCAGACCTATTTGCCATGTTTATTGAGCGTGGTTTTAACTGGTGTAAGGACAGTGGCTTTAATAGCATGGTAACCATGCAAAGCTGGATGTTCTTGTCATCTTATGAAGCAATGCGTGAAAAACTGCTACAGAATAGAACCTTGTCTTGTATGGTGCATATGGGTAATGGGGTGATGGGAATTGCCTTTGGTACGGCTGCTACTGTCATGCTAAATAACCATATTAGTAATTATGCAGGTAGTTTTTCTTATTGTGAAAATGATGATGTAAATGAATTTGGCATCCCCAAACAATTCCCTGTACAAAATGAACGACTAAAAACAGCAAAACCAGATGATTTTAAGAAAATTCCAGGTAGTCCTGTAGCCTACTGGGTTAAAGACAAAATAAGAGGTACATTTAAAAAATTTCCAATACTTAAAAAAGAAGGTGATACCCGTCAAGGTATGGCTACTAGTGATAATAATCGATTTTTAAGAATGTGGTATGAAGTTAATCGATTAGATTTGATTTCAAATTGTTCCTCTTCTCAAGATGCAAAAGATTTAAATCCAACATGGGTTCCATATAACAAAGGTGGTGGATATAAAAAATGGTATGGAAATCAAGATTATGTAATTAAATGGAAAAATAGTGGTGAGGAAGTTATTGGTTATGCAGCTAGTTTGTATGGTTCACCTACTCGAACAATTAAAAGTATGACTGAGTATTTTAAGCCGTCTGTTAGTTGGTCTAAAATATCTTCAGGTGATATATCGTTCAGATATTTCCCTAATGGATTTATATTTGATGTAGCAGGATGCTGTATTTTTTTTGAAAATAATGAAGCCTTATATACATGTTTAGGTTTTGTTAATTCACCTATCTGTAAAAATGTTATTGAAGCTATTTCTCCAACTGTTAATTATGAGGCTGGACATATTGCAAGTTTGCCTTTTAGCCATGCTCTACTAGATTCCAAAGATGAAATATCTCAACAGGTTAAATCACTTATAGCTCAAGCTAAAATAGATTGGGACTCCTACGAAATTTCCTGGGACTTTACTGAAAATCCAATTATTCGTACCCAGCAACCAAATCTAGAACAGGCCTTTAACACATGGCAGCAGCAAAATGCTGACGCCGTGGCTGAAATGAAACGTTTGGAAGAAGAAAATAATAAGCTGTTTATTGATGCTTATGGTTTAGAGGATGAACTGACTCCAGATGTACCTGATGAACAAATCACCCTTACTCGTGCTGAACGTGAAAAAGACAGCCAGCGTTTAGTGTCTTATGCACTTGGTTGCATGATGGGACGTTATAGCTTGGATGAACCAGGTCTGATCTATGCGCATGCAGGCAATCAAGACTTTGATGCCAGCCGTTATCAAAAATTCCCAGCCGATGCGGATGGCATTATTCCACTGACCGAAATGCACTGGTTTGAAGACGATGCCACCCATCGTATCCAAGAGTTCTTAACTGCTGTTTGGGGCAAAGAAACGCTGGATGCCAATATGCAGTGGCTGGCAGAAAGCTTGGACAAAAAAGCCAACGAAACAGCTGAAGACACCATTCGCCGTTACTTAGCCAGCAAATTCTATAAAGACCATATGCAGACCTATAAAAAGCGTCCGATCTACTGGTTATTTAGCAGTGGTAAACAAGGTGCTTTCCAGGCATTGGTGTACTTGCACCGCTATAACGAAAGTACCTTGGCGCGTATGCGTACTGAATACGTCATGCCGCTGATTTCCAAAATGGCTGCCTATGCTAATTCTCTGGAAACAGCGAAAGAAACTAGTGACTCTGCGGCTGAAATCAAACGTATCGAGAAAAAACTGCAGGATCTGCATAAGCAACAGGCTGAACTGAGTAGCTTTGAAGAAAAACTGCGCCATTATGCCGATCAGCGTATATCACTGGATCTAGATGATGGGGTGAAAGTGAACTACGGCAAGTTTGGGGACTTGTTGGCTGAAGTGAAAGCAGTGGCGGGGGATAAAACAGAATGAATAAAGCTCAAATTGATCAGGTAAAGATACATATTGAAGCTTATTACGCACTCGGGCTTTCAAATATCCTTGCTCAACAGCATTCCCATATATCAGACCTAAGCAATGTTCAGATTGGTGAATATACAGCACAAGAATTTCTCAGTGTCTCTAATAAGGTTTTCACCCAATTTAAAGAAGAGATCGATACCGTGTTTGCTAAAGCTTTACCATATAGTTATCAATTTCAAAATGAATATGGTGGTGCAGATTTAAATCAAGATCTAGCTGGTTATTTACAAAATATTAATAATCGAAATTTTCCTGCTGCGGTTTTACATCTTAATCGTTTAATTCATTACCAAGCAATAAATGGGTTTTGGGAGAAAAGTAAACGGAAATATTTTCGAAGTTCGGAGGTTAATGTTCAACAAGATAAAGAACGTATCGAATTAGTTTCTACTTATCTAGACGCCACATCACAACGATTAGAGGTCTTATTAAAAGAACTAGAAACTAGTAAAGATGATTTGGATTCTTTTACTTCCGTAAAAAGAAGTGAATTAAGTGAGATAGAGGCGTTAGTAACTGCGAGTCGAAATCACTCATTAGAAATTACTAATCTACAGAGTCAGGCTGCGGTTTTAATTGAAAAAATAAATTCTTTATTACAGGCATCTGAAGAGAAAAGAGCGGATTCAGATCGACTGTTGATCGAGACACGTGCTCAATTACAAACGTTAAAAACGACTTTTGAGAACCTAGAGCAAAATATTTTAGAACAAAAAAATGATTTTGAAACTCTCAAACAGGATTTTAAATCTAAGCTTACCTTTGTAGAGAGCAAACACGCATACTTTGAACAACGGAACCAATATCTAGACGATTTAATAGGTAGAGAAGTTGGTGCATCGCTGTTTGAAACGTTTAAACAAAGGAAAACCGAATTAACAGGTTCAATTAAATTTTGGAAATGGAGTATTCCTACTATAGCACTGGTATCCGCTTTTTGGATCGTTTATCTATTCTGGGGAACTGATCCTGCGTCGATTAGCTGGCAGTTACTTTTAATAAATTCAATAAAAACCTTGCCCGTATTGGGATTGTTTTTCTTTACGATTTCTCAATACACCAAAGAGCGTAACTTTCAGGAAGAGTATGCATTTAAGTCCGCAGTTGCACTTACAGTTAATTCTTATGCAGAACAATTAAAAGAGACTGCTAATCAAGACAAATTAATTATGGATTCTGTGCAAACCATCTATATGCCGCCCAGCAAACAAAAAGTTGATCAGCAAAAAGATGGAGTATCTTCGATTCAAAACTTAAAAGAAATGATTGGCCAAGTTAAAGAAATTAAAGATATTGTGGGTGATAGTAAGTCATGAACTTAGATCAAATTAAACAAGGATTAGAACAGACTTTCTTTCATGAGAACCATCGGATTGTTTTTTGGTACGATGCTGAACAGTCATTTACTGAAGAAATCAAAGCCCTAGAGCTAAATGATGTCCAGATTCTAAATATGGTAGAAGAATCCAGCCTTGCGATCAAGCTTAAACTGGAACTTGAGGATCAGCAGGGCAAATACTTGCTGTATTTCCCAAGCCCTGAGCCTGAAACCGAAAAAGACTGGTTACTGGACATCAAGCTGTATTCACGCAGCTTCTATGCCGATCGTTTCTCGATTATTTTTAATGAGCTGGGTTTACAGCAGCAGAGTCTAAGAGAACATCTGGCCAAACGTGAAGAATTCCTTAAAGCCAAAGCCCGTCTGAGTACATTGAAACGCTATATCCAGCCTGATGCAGATGCACAGGATCTAGATATGGCCATGATTGCAACTGTGGTCAAGGCTGATAGTGCCGAGCTGATGCATATTGTCCTGGCGTTGGCAGATGAAATGGTACAGCAGAATCTGGATTTGGAAGTGAATCCAGACTCCTTTGCTGAACTGGAAAAATTCCAACTAGTGCCAGCTTTAGTCACCGCATTACAGGCGGAAATTGGTTATCCAGCATCGGTTGAAGAATTGAATGGGGAAGTACCATTCAAGCTCGGTACGTTCTTTATCCGTTTGATGAGCACAGGTTTTTGTGAAAGCCTGGGCGATATACCGCTATGGGCTCAGGAACTGGTGATGTCATCTGTCAGTTCACGTGCGACGGCTAGAGCCTTCTTGTCGCGCTGGAGAGACAGTTCCAAATACTACCCAACCTTCGATACACTCTCCCAGAGCGTGGCCAATGCACTGCGGATCCAAGAAAAGGTCGGGGCTTTTGATCTGGAGCAGTTGCTCGATGTCATGACCTTTGAAGTGATTGAACAAAAGATCATTGTTGATTTGGCCAGTCATATCCCCGCAGCAGCCAAAGCTGAACTGGAACATTTCAGAACGGTTATTTCTACCCGTCTGGATGGCTATTGGGCGTCCAAACATAAGGACGATGCAACCCGCCGTAAATACCGTACCGTCTATACAGCGTTGCAGGCAGCGATTGAGCTGTTCAGTCTGCGATTGCAGTTTGATTCTGGGTTCTATTTCGACTCTAGTGAAGCCTTGTATAAAGCCTACGAGCAGGAGTTGTATCGCTTTGATATGGCCTATCGCCACTACAGTGCTGCTTCTCAACGCGCTCATGTCGATATCCTGAAAAAACTTGATGAAGAAGTCGAAAATTGCTATTCCTACTGGTTTATTGACCACTTGGCACGAAACTGGGGAGAGCGGGTTGAAGCTGAGCAACGCTTGAATGTCTGGAAAGTGGCAGATATCCCAAATCAGCAGAACTTCTACGATACCCACGTCAGACCCTTACTCAATTCTGCAACGAAACGCCGTATTGTGGTAATTATCAGTGATGCTTTCCGCTATGAAGCTGCAGTAGAGCTGCGTGATCGAATCAATGAAAAGCGTTATTCTGAAGCGACCTTGTCTTCACAGCTGGGCGTTGTCCCAAGTTACACCACACTTGGCATGGCCTCGTTGTTGCCGCATCAGACTTTGGAGTACAAAGAGGCCGCAGGTGATGATGTTTTAGTAGATGGGCAGTCCAGCAAAGGGACTGCAGCACGATCCAAAATTCTGGCTGCCTATAATGGATTGGCAGTAACCGCTGAAATGGTAAAAGGCTGGTCGCGTGATGAAGGCCGTGAAGCGCTGAAAGATCATGAGCTGATTTACGTTTATCACAACGTGATTGATGCACGCGGTGACAGTGCCTCGACAGAATCAGAAACCTTTATGGCGGTAGAACATGCTATTGAAGAGCTGACCGAACTCAGCCGCAAAATCTTAATGCACTTCAATATTTCTACCCTGTTGATTACAGCCGACCATGGCTTCCTGTTCCAGCAAAGTAAACTGGAATCTGCGGATCGTTCAAGCTTGACTGAAAAACCTGCCAATACATTGAAGAGCAAAAAACGCTATGTGATTGGGCATGGTTTACCAGAGAGCAAGGAAGCCTGGAAAGGCTCAACCCAAGCTACGGCAGGCACATTATCTGCGACTGATTTCTGGATTCCAAAAGGGGCGAACCGTTTCCATTTCGTAGGAGGCTCACGTTTCGTGCATGGCGGCATCATGCCTCAGGAAATTGTGGTACCGGTACTGATGGTAAAACAGCTACGTGGTGAAAAGGCTGGACAGCGGACCAAGCGTAAAGTTGAGGTCATTTCTACCAAATCCACGCTGAAGATGGTCAATAACATCCAGAAGTTTGATTTGATGCAAACCGAAGCTGTCAGTGAGCTGGTCATGCCAGTGACTTTATCCATTGCCATTTATGATGGGGATCTTAAAGTTTCCAGTGAAGAAACTTTGACTTTTGATAGCACTACCGACTCTGTTGCCGATCGGGTCAAACAGGTCAGACTGTCATTGTCTGGCACTGATTTTGACCGTAAGAAAGATTACTTCCTGGTACTGAAAGACAAAGACCTGAATATCGAGATGCAACGCTATAAGGTCACCATTGATTTGGCATTTACCGATGACTTCTTCTAATAACGAATTAACGATAGAGCGTAGCCTACATGGAATCTGCTAACGATAAAGAACTGGATCAGCTGCTGAATGAACACTTTGCTGGGCGGGTGGTACGTAAGGATCTAACTAAACTGATCAAAGAAGGGGCCAATGTCCCTGTCTATGTACTCGAATACCTGCTGGGGATGTACTGTGCCTCGGATGATCCAGAGATCATTGAACAGGGACTACGTAACGTAAAGACCGTACTGGCTGAGAACTACGTCCGACCGGATGAAGCCGAGAAGGTGAAATCCCTGGTCCGTGAACGGGGCAGTTATAAGGTCATTGATCGGGTGACTGTAAAGCTGAATGAGCGTAAAGACAAATACGAAGCATCATTTAGTAATCTTGGCATCAAAGATGCCGAAATCTCGGCAGGCATCGTCAAAGAGTATGAAAAATTACTTGTTGGTGGTATCTGGGTCATTGCTACGCTCAGTTATTATTTTGAAGAAGGACAGAGTTCTCCATTTGGCGTGAGCTTACTCAAGCCGATTCAAATGCCGAATATGAATATGGATGAACTTTTCAGTGGCAGAGCAGCATTAAGCACTGATCAGTGGCGCGAGAGTTTAATCCGTTCGATCGGCATGGAACCGGCTTCGTTAAAAGAGGATGTGCAATGGCACCTATTAGCGCGTATGGTTCCGTTCGTTGAAAATAACTATAACGTTTGTGAACTGGGACCACGCGGTACCGGGAAAAGCCATATTTACAAAGAGTGTTCACCGAATAGTATTTTAGTCTCCGGTGGACAAACGACTGTCGCCAACCTGTTCTATAACATGAGTAGCCGCCGTATTGGTCTGGTGGGCTTATGGGATGTGGTAGCTTTTGATGAAGTTGCTGGTATTTCCTTTAAGGACAAAGATGGCGTACAGATCATGAAAGACTACATGGCCTCAGGATCTTTTGCCCGTGGTCGTGAACAGATGGAAGCCTCAGCTTCGATGGTTTTTGTGGGTAATATTAACCAAAGTGTTGAATCCTTGGTGAAGACTAGCCACTTATTGGCTCCTTTTCCTGAAGCCATGATCGATTCAGCATTCTTTGATCGCTTTCATGCCTATATCCCGGGTTGGGAAATTCCGAAAATGCGCCCGGAATTCTTTACCAACCGTTATGGCTTGATCGTTGATTATCTGGCTGAGTTCTTCCGGGAAATGCGTAAGCGTAGTTTTGCGGATGCCATTGAGAAGTACTTTAAGCTAGGGAATAACCTGAATCAGCGTGATGTGATTGCCGTTCGCAAGACGGTTTCTGGATTGATGAAGCTGCTCTACCCACATGGTCAATTTAACAAAGAAGATGTACGGCAATGCCTGGAATATGCGCTGCAGGTGCGCCGTCGGGTCAAAGAACAGCTGAAAAAAATTGGGGGGATGGAATTCTATGATGTGCATTTTAGCTATATCGACAATGACACCCTAGAAGAGCATTTTGTTTCGGTAAAAGAGCAGGGTGGAGGTGGACTTATTCCCGAAGGTCCTGCTAAACCAGGCTTCCTGTATACCATTGGCCTCAGTAATAAGGGCATGCCAGGCTTATACCGCTTAGAACTTCAAGTCACTAAAGGTTCAGGAAAATTGGCGACATCTGGCTTATGGAATTCAAGTAGTGCCAAAGAACAGGTCAAGATTGCTTTTGATTACTTCAAGGCCAATGCATCCCGGATCTCGGGGGGCAGTAAGGTGCTGGAACATGATTTCCACTTACATGTGGTGGAATTACAGAATACCGGCCCGCTCAGCCATCTTGCTCTGCCAAGTTTAGTGGCTTTCGCTTCTGGCCTCTTAGGACGATCGGTACAAAGTCAGATGGTGGTACTGGGTGATATGAGCTTGGGTGGTTCAGTGACACCGGTGGAAAGTATTGCCGAATGTCTGCAAGTTGCTTTTGATGCGGGTGCCAAGAAGGTTGCTTTACCAATGAGTAGTGCGGCAGATATCCCAACGATTCCTGTGGAACTGTTTACCAAGTTCCAGACCAGCTTTTATGCAGATCCGGTGGATGCGGTGTTTAAAGGGTTAGGGGTGGATTAATTTCATATCTGTCTGGAAGAGTTACAGTAGATTGTTTTAAATTCAGTTTCTCAAGTTAAACACCATGTTGTAAAAGCATAATACTGCCTCTTTTAAAGAGCTAGTATTTTAGGGGGGATTACCCTTCATTTTTTTTTGATCAGATATCTGTTGTACTTTGACAGGATTTTGTTGATCTAAATATTTTTGATACCAAACACGCAATGTTTCAGGAGTACAACCGATTTTAGGATCAATAGCTGTGATTGCTGCCCAAGTAGAAGGATAATCTTTTTCAGATTCAATCAATAATTGAACCGCTCTTTCTCTGATTTCAGGGGGCAATTTTACTTTGCCATTTGTAAGGTAAAAGGGGTCAATTTTAGAATGCCGTTGACAATGTATCGCCTTTTGAGTTTGAAGCAATGTACAATGATAAGATTAACCCGTTAGGTCAGGTGGCCTAACTTAAATAAAAAGTCTCCGACAAACCCGGTACGGTTCACTATCTATTGTTATTCTTACCTGAAATTGATGTGAGCTTATAGAGACAAGGTAAATTTGCAAAAGTGCCGGCTATTCAGTGTTCATTGAATGTTTAATTTAATTTATTAAGCTTGACCTTGGAGTGGCTCTAAGCCTTATACTTGGTACAAATTTTTCGATTGTTATGATGATGCGTTCTACTACATGGATTACAGTCTTGGTTGGATTGTTCATGTTCCAAAGCTTTTGGAATGTGGCGGCGGCCTTTTGTGTCCATGAACAACAGCCTCAATCACAGCAGAGTTATCATTTTGGTCATCACCAAAATACCTTGTGTGCCAGCGATAGTCGTCAACACGATCATAATGGACAGTCAGAAAACATAAAAACATTCAGTAGCGATTTAGAAATCGGTGAAGATCATCAAGATCATCTACCATCGATGACGCATTTGATTGTACAAAATGAAAAAGTAGATGTGTTTCATCCAAGCTCTGAAGTTAAAGTGAATCCACAATTTCATTGGAAAAACAGCTATCAGGCTCCTGACCTGTTTCAACAAAGCCCACCTCCCGAATTTTCCCCGCTCATGGTGGGGTAGCCTAAAACATTCCCACCACTTTTATTATTTAAATAAGTGGGAAAAATCATGTCTTCACAATCAATTATACTCTTGCGTCATAGCTTGGTTGCTTGTATATGTGCAGCGGCTATGCAATATAGCTATGCTGAAAACGTTACCAGCTTTGAATCCGCTTTAGCAAAAGTACAAAGTTACCAGACTCAAGACAAGCTGTGGCAACAAGTTCAGCAAATATCTGAATTGAATATTCAGCAAAGTCGGTTATGGCAGAATCCAAGTATAAGTTTAGAACAGTCTGGCTTTGGCTCAGGTCAAGAACAGGAATTCAATGTTGGCGTTAGTCAACCTCTAGATCTATTTGGTCAGCGTAAGCTGAACCGGGTGATTGCCAATACCTCGAATCAACAAATCCAATTGCAACAGCAATTATGGAAGGCACAAAGCCAACTGATTGTTAAATTTGCATGGTCGCAATTTGCACTTGCTGAGGTTGAGCAGTCTGCTTATTCAGTACAGTTAAAAACAAGTAAAGCCAATCTGGACAGTGCCCAGAAACGCTATCAGGCAGGCAGTATTGCCCTGGTTGATTTTGAGCGTACCCAAATTGAAGCGCTAGAAATCCAACGACTTTATCAGCAAGCGATGCTGAATAAACAAGCTGCCGGTCGTCAGCTGTCTAATTTGTGGGGGGGAGAAACATCTTCACATCTTCAATTGAATAAAACCGCTATCCCTTGGCCAGAGCAAAGTCTCCAAACTGTGCAACGGTATATTGCTGAAGGGTGGCTAGAAAAATTCTATGCCTTGAACATTCAGCAATCGGATCATCAAATTGAAAATTTAAGAATTCAGGCACGTCCCAATCCGACTTTAAATGTAGGCATGAAACGTAGCAAAACCCCTAATGAAAGCAACGATACGACTTTGGCAATCGGCGTGGCTATTCCACTGAATATTTTTAACCGCCAGCAATATGCGATCCCGATGGTCCAGCAACAGCAAATATTGCTGAACCAACAGCAGCAGCGTGAGCTGAAGCAACAAATACTCAATATTGCCAACAGCATGCATCAGCTCAAAGGTTTACGTAGCCAGTTCGATGCCACAACAGCACAAGTTACTTTGGCGACCAAAGTTCAGAGCCGTACTTTACAAGGGTTTCAGGCAGGGAAACTGTCCATTACCGACGTTCAGCAAGCAACCACCCAACTGCAGAATCTTCGATTGGGTCAATTACAAATTCTACGTCAAGCTTGGCAAACTGCCCTCGCAGCTGAGGCACTCAGTATTGGCACAAGTTATGAAGAAATTAGCCGTTCGGATGCCTATACACAACTGAATAAAAAGGCAGTCGAAGCATCGCAAAATTTAATCAATGGGGGAGCACGATAAAATGAACGCCAAGCAAAACGGAAAAATATCCCAGTCTCTCATGATTGCAATTTTGATTCTGATTACGGTCTTGGTCAGTCTGGTTATTTGGTTAAGTTCAAAAAAAACTGAATCTGAGGGGCATGGTCATGATGAGGGAAATGCCGAACATTCTGATGAAGATAGTTCTGAAGAAGGACATGCTGAAGAAGGCGAAATACAACTGACCAGCCAACAAATGGTTGAACAAGGTTTAAAAGTTGCTGTTGCATCCACAGGATTGGTTGAAAAGCTGACAACCCTGCCAGGTAAATTGGTGGTGAATACCGATCAACAAGCGCATATATCGCCTAATTTTAGTGGTCATGTCGAGCAGGTCAATGTGGCTTTAGGACAGAGCGTGCAAAAAGGACAAACGCTGGCTGTACTAATCGTGCCTGAACTGATCGACCAACAGGCAAATCTGCGTATGGCACAGGTGAATCTGGATTTGGCCCGTAAAGATTACCAGCGCGAACAGCAACTCTGGTCACAGGGGATTTCTGCCAAACAGGATTACCAGCGTGCCGAAAATGCCTACCGTCAAGCGCAGATTACTGTCCAGTCCTCACAAGCACGTTTAAATGCATTAGGTGCAAGTGGCAATAACAATGGGCGTTTTCTGATTAAAGCACCGATCTCTGGGGTGATCAGTCAAAAAGATATTGTGGTCGGTGAAAATGTGCAACTGGCTAATCAGCTCTTTGTCATTGAACAGCTGAAAGATTTATGGCTTGAGTTTAATTTGCCGAATCAATTCTCAGGTCAACTGCAAGCCGGGCAAAAAATTGACTTTAAAGTGAATGATTCAGATCAAATCTATAAAGCTACTGTACAAAGCTTAACCTCTCAGGCAGATGTACAAACAGGGCGTCTGGTGGTGCGCGCAAAACTCGATGCGCAAGCTACTGAGTTGCGTTCTAATGTGTTAGTGAGAGTGTTGATTCCGGAAGCTACAGCAAAATCAGCCCTTCGGATTCAAAAGTCTGCGCTGCAAAGTATTGAAGGTGAAGACAGTATTTTCATCGTAGATTCAGAACAAAAAGGTCAAGTCCACTTAAAAGCACAGAAAGTGCAATTGGGGCAGGCTTCAAGTGATGGACAATGGCTTGAAGTGATTTCTGGGCTGACTGAAGGGCAGAAGTATATCGCTCAAGGCAGTTTCTTGTTGAAATCTGAATTAGAAAAAGACGAGGCAGGCCATGAACATTAATTCTGATCTGCCAAAACCAGAAGGTTTATTCGAACGAATCATTCAGTTTTCCATACAAAATGCGATTTGGGTGTTGCTCTTTGTCTGTACCTGGATTGCGGTCGGGGTGTATAGCTATCAGAAACTCCCGATTGATGCTGTACCCGATATTACCAATACCCAAGTCCAGATTAATACTCAAGCCAAGGGTTTTACTGCGCTTGAAGTCGAACAGCGGATTACCTATCCCATTGAAAATGCCATGGCTGGCATTCCGGATCTGGAGCTTACCCGTTCCATATCCCGTTATGGACTCTCTCAAGTCACCATTGTCTTTAAAGATGGGACTGATATTTATTGGGCCCGTCAGCAGATTAACCAACGGATACAGGAGGCGCAATCTGAGTTGCCTGCACAAATCGCACCGACGATGTCCCCCGTTTCTACGGGTCTCGGTGAGATTTATCAATGGGTACTGAAGGCAGATCCGAATGCGAAAAAGCCGGATGGAACTGCATACACGCCGATGGATTTACGTGAGATTCAGGACTGGATTGTGCGTCCTCAACTGCAACGTGTTAAGGGAGTTGCAGAGGTCAACAGTATTGGTGGTTTTGAAAAAACCTATGTGGTCTCTCCCGATTTAAACCGGATGCAGCAACTGAATATCTCATTAGAACAACTGCAACAGGCTTTAGCGCAAAATAATGAGAACCGAGGTGCAGGTTATATTGAAGACAATGGTCAGCAACTGACGGTACGTGTACCGGGTACATTCAATGGGCTTTCTGATATTGAGAACACCATGCTGGGTAGCCCAAATGGCAGCCCAATTCGGGTTGGTGATATTGCGCAAGTCTCTATTGGGCATGATTTAAGAACCGGTGGGGCAACCTATAACGGCAAAGAAACCGTTTTAGGGATTGCCATGATGGCGATGGGGGGAAATAGCCGGACTGTTTCTAAAGCTGTGGATGCCAAGCTTCAAGATATTCAGAATAGTTTGCCTAAAGGGGTAGTGATTGAAACGGTGTACGACCGTACTACCTTGGTTGAGAAGGCGATTAAAACCGTTCAGAAAAACTTGGTAGAGGGAGCAATCCTGGTCATCATCATTCTGTTCCTGTTTTTAGGGAATATCCGTGCTGCCTTGATTACTGCCTGTGTCATTCCACTCTCTATGCTGTTTACCTTAACCGGGATGGCACAGAAAAATATCAGTGCCAATCTGATGAGTTTAGGTGCACTCGATTTCGGCATCATTGTCGATGGTGCTGTGGTGATTGTCGAAAACTGTATCCGGCGTTTAGCCCATACACAGCAACTGTTAAAACGACCTCTCACACAAAGTGAACGCTTTAAGGAAGTTTTTCTGGCTGCCCGCCAAGCACGTCGTCCTCTTATTTTTGGTCAGCTTATTATTTTGGTGGTGTATTTGCCGATTTTTGCTTTAAGTGGTGTGGAAGCAAAAATGTTCCATCCGATGGCATTGACAGTGGTACTCGCCCTTGTTGCAGCCATTATTTTATCGATCACCTTTGTGCCTGCTGCTGTGGCATTGTGGGTCAAAGGCGATATTCAAGAAAAAGAAAGTCGTTGGATGTTATGGCTAAAAGCTAAATATCAGCAAACTCTTGATATTTCGTATCAATACAAAGCAGTTGTGCTGACTTTTGCACTGTGTGTATTAGTGATTACGGGATTTATCAGTACCAAACTCGGCAGTGAATTTGCACCACAGCTCAGTGAAGGAGACTTTGCGGTACAACAGTTACGTTCACCAAGTACAGGCTTAGAAGAGTCTTTACGTATTCAGGAGAATACTGAAAAACTTCTTTTAAAGAGTTTCCCTGAAATTAAGGCAGTATTTGCCAGAACGGGTACAGCCGAGGTTGCAACAGATGTCATGCCACCCAATATTTCAGATGGCTATATCATGTTAAAGCCTCGTTCAGAATGGCCAAATCCTAAAGAAAGTTTAGATGAATTACGTGGCCGTATGGTGACGTATTTAGCCACGATTCCAGGCAATAATAGTGAATTTTCACAACCGATTGAACTCCGATTTAATGAATTGATCTCAGGTGTGCGTAGTGATGTTGGTGTGAAAATCTTCGGTGATGATATGAATGTCCTCAATACTGAGGCGACTAAAATCTCCAAAATCATTCAGCAAATATCGGGTAGCAGTGCCGTGAAAGTTGAGCAGACCTCAGGTTTGCCATTACTGAATGTCGAGGTAAATAAAACTTTGGCTGCACAATATGGTTTGAGTGTGCGTTCAATTCAAGACCTTGTGGCAACCAGTATTGGTGGACAAAGCGTGGGAGAGATTTTAGAAGGCGATCGTCGTTTTGATTTTGTTATCCGTCTTGGAGAGCAAGACCGTAGTGTCGCATCTGTTTCCCAGTTACCTATTCAGCTTCCAAATGGTGGCAGTATTTTATTGTCGGATGTCGCGCAAGTCTCGACCATTGAAGGAATCAACCAAGTCAGTCGAGAAAATGGTAAACGCCGAGTTGTGGTTACAACGAATGTTGAAGGGCGTGATTTAGGGTCTTTTGTTTCTGATGTACAGACACAGCTCAAAGCATACACTTTGCCAAGTGGTTATTGGATAGAATATGGCGGTCAGTTTGAAAATTTGGCTTCAGCCAAAGCACGGATGCAAATCGTGATTCCACTGGCTTTAATCACTATCTTTATTTTACTGATGGCGGTCTTTCACAATGTCAAAGAAAGTCTATTGGTCTTTACCGGGGTACCCTTTGCCTTGACCGGTGGTGTGCTGTTCCTTTGGCTAAGGGATATTCCATTATCGATGTCAGCTGGAATTGGCTTTATTGCCTTATCTGGTGTTGCAGTCCTCAATGGACTGGTAATGCTGACCTTTATTAAGGAATTAAGGGACAAATATCCAGTGCATAAAGCCGTGTGGCAAGGGGCTATTTTGCGCTTAAGACCAGTGTTGATGACAGCTTGTGTGGCTTCACTGGGTTTTGTACCAATGGCGCTG
The DNA here is from genome assembly GCF_013420135.1 of Acinetobacter sp. YH12023. Classification (NCBI taxonomy): domain Bacteria; kingdom Pseudomonadati; phylum Pseudomonadota; class Gammaproteobacteria; order Moraxellales; family Moraxellaceae; genus Acinetobacter; species Acinetobacter sp. YH12023. The sequence continues at coordinate 15,916 of NZ_VOYU01000020.1, read as the reverse complement.
GCAACCGGAACAGGGGCTGAGGTTCAACGGCCACTGGCAACCGTAGTGATTGGCGGGATTATCTCTTCAACATTACTAACTTTGGTGCTGTTACCCGTGCTTTATCGTTGGATAAATGAAAAGAAAGTTTCTTAATCCAATAGATTAGTCGATTTACAGCAGAGATATTGGCTGTTATCCAATATCTCTGCTCATCATAAATAGAATAAGGAAAATATTTTATGTCAGAACATCATGATCATAGCCATGCGGTTGTTACTGAAGAAAATAGTAAGAAGTTAATGGTTGCCTTAGGTTTAACGACTACTTTTTTAATAGTAGAAGTTGTCGCTGCTTTTATTACCCAAAGTTTGGCTTTGTTATCTGATGCAGCTCATATGTTTACTGATGTAGCCGCTTTAGCTATTGCTCTTGCCGCTATCAAAATTGGTAAAAAAGCCGCAGATGATAAAAGAACTTTTGGCTATCAGCGATTTGAAATTTTAGCGGCTCTGTTTAATGCGGTGATGCTTTTTGTGGTAGCAATATATATTGTATATGAAGCTTATCAACGTTTTACGAATCCTGCTGAAATTCAAAGTGTTGGAATGATGATTGTCGCGGTCATTGGTTTGGTCATAAATTTGATTTCAATGAAAATCCTTTCTGCTAGTGCTGAAGGAAGTCTAAATATAAAAGGTGCATATTTAGAAGTTCTTAGTGATGCTCTAGGATCGATAGGCGTGATTATCGGAGGAATAGTTATTTATTTTACCCAGTGGATGTGGGTTGATACCGTAATCGCTGTGTTAATTGGCTTCTGGGTCTTACCTCGAACTTGGATTTTATTAAAACAAAGTATTCATATTCTGCTTGAAGGAGTTCCTGATGAGATTGATATTGAGTCGTTAAGAAATGATTTATTGAAGCTAGAGGGCGTTGAAGGGATTCATCAGTTGAAAGTCTGGGCTATATCCTCAAGAAATATTCATTTAACTGCTCATTTGGTTGCTCCGAATAGCAATACAGATCAACTCTATCAAAAGGCCTTAGAAGTTCTAAAACATAATCATAATATTACTGAAATTACGTTACAAATAGAAAATACGAAATGTAATACATTGAACCAACATAAACACTAATTTGGACTTTAGTCTTCATATAGATGTTTTGTGTAACTTTAAAGTATACCCTAAAGTTACAATCTGGAAGTTCATGAAATTATGTATCATTTAAATGATTTTTAATCATAAGTAACATGTAACTTTAGTGTTAAAGAATTATAATTTACGAAATTGTTCATTTTTATCCAATTGGGGCGTGAAAAAGTGAAAGGCCAAAAAGTAGGGTATGTCCGGGTAAGTTCTGTCGAGCAAAACACTGGACGTCAACTTGAAGGAATTGAGGTCGACCGGATTTTTGTTGACCGTGCTTCAGGTAAAAATACTGACCGACCTAAATTTCAGGAAATGTTGAACTATGTCCGGGAAGGGGACAGGGTGATTGTACATTCAATGGATCGTTTTGCGCGAAGCCTAAAAGATTTGGTCACTGAAGTAGATAAACTGGTCAAACGAGGGATCGCCATCCAGTTTGTAAAAGAAAATATTACTTTTACAGCCGAATCCACCCCGATGGATAATTTGATGCTTCAAATGATGGGTGCTTTTGCACAGTTCGAACGTGAGATCATTTTAGAGCGGCAAAAGGAAGGAATAAAACTCGCCTCTGCTCAGGGGAAGTACAAAGGTCGGGTGCATAAACTAAAGCCTGACCAAGCTGAAGCTTTACGACAAGCATGGAAGGAGGGGAAGTATCCATCGAAAATGGCATTAGGGAAAGCTTTTGGGATTAGTCGTCAGGCGGTATACCGATATTTACAAGTTAGTGAATAGCTTATTGGGATTAGCAACTAAATTTAGTTTAACTTATAAAAATCATGAAACACTGTTCGAATTTTAAGCGTGGAACATGAATAATCAATAAAAAGCCGCTCTGCTGGTGCCCTATATTTCAGAACGGCTTGCTTTAATATAATGATATTTAAAGAGAAATATCAAGCATTACGTATAACGTGTATTATGTTAATTTTAGGAAAAGTGAAAAATAATCTACAATAGAATCTACGAAAAATTGGCCATCAATTATGCCTGATTTCTCCAGTGGAAATAATTGGATTGTGAGATCCCCCACTCAAAATCATAAATTAGAAAGAATTGAAGCATTTCTTTCCAATTATGCTTATAAACCTCACCGACATGATACTTATGCTATTGGCAGGACTCTTTCCGGAGTTCAAAACTTTCATTACAAAGGTACATTGCAACATAGCTTGCCAGGCATGACTATGGTTCTACACCCGGATGAAAAGCATGATGGTGAATCAGGAACATTAGATGGCTATCGCTATAGAATGATTTACATCGAACCAGCGATGATCCAAACCATTTTAAAGGGTAAACCTTTGCCTTTTATCAGACATGGCTTAAGTAATGATATTCGCCTGTTTAGGGCAATGGATAGCTTTCTAAATAATATAAATAATTATATGGATACCCTAGAAGAGGAAGATGCTCTATTTGATTTGGCAACTACACTGTGTGAAATTTCAGATACTTCATCTAACCAAAACAAAAAATTTGACTACAAGGCAGCAGAGAGAGCGCGTGAGTGTATTTTGGCGTATCCACATGAAAACTTAAGTTTGTCAGATTTAGAGAAACATGCTGATCGTGACCGCTGGAGCCTTTCTCGTGATTTCCGATTATTATTTGGAACTAGCCCACACCGTTATATGATCATGCGTCGCTTAGAAACAGTTAAGTTCTACCTTGCTCAAGGGGAGTCTATTGTTAATGCTGCTTTAAATGCAGGCTTTTTTGATCAGAGTCATATGACCAGACATTTTATAAAAACATTTGGTTTAACTCCCACTCAATGGAAAATGATAAATATTAAAAGATAGCCGTTCGATTTGAACGGCTAATTTGTCCTACAGCAGATTTATTCCATTAAGAAAATCTTTGAACATAAAAAGCCCTGATAAAATCAAGAGTATACCCATCAGCTTATTTAGCCGATTAAACCAGATAGGATTAGCAATTTTGTTGCCTAATACTTTTCCAACCAGAGCATAGGTGAATGGTGCGCCAACAGCACCAAGTGAAATCAGTAAAGAAACTATCAAGATCATGATTCCTGTGATTTTGGCTGCAGGGTACATAATTGTCGTAACAGGTAGAATGACGAGAATGGCTTTTGGATTTAATAACTGAATAAATAAGCCATTTAAGAATGTTAGATGGCTTTCTTGCTGTTGAGTTGTTTCTACATTCGCCCTAATCATTTTTATAGCCAAGTAGAATGTATAAATTGCACCCGCTAAAGCAATATAATGAATCAATCCATGTGGAATAACAGCTTCACCTATATAGCCAAACAATACGAATAAGATCAACATGGCGAAACCAATGCCTAGGTAAAATCCTATAGTCTTTTTTAATTGACCTGTAAGGCCAGAATTTAGCCCCATAAAATTTACAGGGCCTGGGCTATACATAACGCTTAATGTATAAAGAAATATTTCCACAGAGTTCACTCAATTAGATAGCAATAAACATCAAAGAGAGAACGGTATCGAGTTATAGGCCTTAAAGATTGTACGTTTGTGCTGAACTAATTAAAAATTTCTATTTAACTTATGTTCACCTAAAGTTCACTTCATAAGTGTATAAAGAAACTATGTATTGTATTTTCAATTGCTTATATAAATATTAGTCTTGGTTTAGAATTTTAAAGTTCATGAACTATGAGAAAAAACTAAGATACGATCAAAATTGTAGAACAACAAAATTATTTATACTAATTTACAAGCCACGCTGTTTAAGCGTGTCATTAAAAAATAAATCTTTTAATCTCTCCACACAATCTCCACACAATCTCCACACAACATCAGCAATTCATAAACACTGCTATTTCAAAATAGTAGTATCTAAAACCCCCCCTCTGAAAAAGCATGTCAACACATTATCATTTAATAGGTTCAATACTTATTACAACTGTACTTTTAATCGGCTGTACACAAGCCAAAGATGCTGAACAGTCCCCAACAGAAATGCCACCAGCGGTTGTCAGTACCATCACGGTATTACCGCATTCCATGAATTTAATTGAAAATCTTCCAGGCCGTGTTGTCGCTTACCGTATTGCTGAAATTCGCCCGCAAGTAGGTGGAATTGTTGATAAAGTACTTTTTAAGCAAGGCTCTTATGTGCAAGCAGGTCAACCGCTTTTTAAATTGAATTCTGAAATATTTCAGGCAGATGTAAAAAGCAATCAAGCCACTTTAAACCGTGCACAAGCTGAGGTGACACGTTTGCAGGTGCTGTTAAAACGCTACACTGAATTAGTAAAAGTAAATGCGGTTAGTCAGCAGGAATACAACAATACCGAAGCAGATTATCAAAAAGCAAAAGCCGATGTGGCGCAAATGCAAGCCATGTTAAGCAGACAACAACTTAATCTTAAATATGCGACTGTTACAGCCCCTATCTCGGGAACGATTGGTGAAATCTTAGTGACTGAGGGTGCATTAGTTGGTCAAGGTGATACTAATGCAATGGCCGTAATACAACAGATTAATAAAGTCTATGTTGATGTAAAGCAATCAATTAGTGATTATGAAAAACTACAGGAAGCTTTACAGCAAGGTGACGTGTCAAATACCAAACATACGGTTGAAATCCTAAATAGTCAGGGTAAACCTTATAACGTTACAGGTGAAATCCTATTTTCGGATACTAAAGTTGATCCTGATACGGGTGATGTCACAATCCGTATTTTAGCCAATAATGAAAATCAAAAACTTTTGCCAGGCATGTATGTTCGAGTCAATATGAGCCGAGCTCAAGTTGAAAATGCGCTCCTAGTTCCAGAACAAGCGATTCAACATGATATTAGTGGTAAAGCCAATGTTACGATTGTTAATCAAAAAGGTTTAGCGCAAAGCAAGCCTGTTCAGCTTGGTCAACGTTATCAAAATAACTATGTGATCAAACAAGGGTTACAAGCAGGTGAGAAAGTCATTGTTGAAGGGGCTGATCGTATACAGCCTGAGCAAAAATTAAAAATTAAGCAGTGGCAACCTACAAATATTAAGGAAAATGGAGGACAGCAATAATGTCCCAATTTTTCATTAGGCGTCCTATTTTTGCATGGGTGATTGCTTTATTTATTATTCTGTTGGGTGTACTAAGCATCCCCAAGTTACCTATTGCACGATTCCCAAGTGTTGCGCCACCACAGATTAGTATTACGGCAATCTATCCAGGTGCTACGCCAAAAACATTGAATGATAGTGTTGTGACCTTGATTGAGCGGGAAATGTCAGGTGTCAAAAACTTACTTTATTACAGTTCAAGTTCAGATAGTTCTGGAACAGCAACAATCACCGCAACATTTAAACCAGGTACAGATGTAGAACTTGCACAAATTGATGTGCAAAACAAAATTAAAGCCATTGAGTCACGCTTACCTCAAACAGTGCGACAACAAGGGCTGATGGTCGATGCTGCGTCGTCTGGTTTTTTAATGATGGTGGGCTTAAGTTCACCGAATGGCAAATATAGTGAAATTGATGTCAGTGACTATATGACTCGCTATGTGATTGAAGAATTAAAGCGGGTTGACGGTGTTGGTAAAGTCCAAAATTTTGGTGCTGAAAAAGCCATGCGGATTTGGGTCGATCCAGATCGTTTGGTTTCTTATGGATTGAGTATTCAAGATGTGAATACAGCCATCCAAAACCAAAACTTGCCGATATCACCAGGTCGTATTGGTGATGTTCCTGCTTTGACGGGGCAACAAATTACTATTCCTTTAACTGCTCAAGGTCAATTAGAAACTGTAGAGCAATTCAAGAAAATTAGTTTACGTGCTCAACAAAATGGCGCCAATGTTCGACTGTCGGATGTCGCTCGTGTCGAAATCGGGGCACAGATGTATAACTTTGCGATTTTAGAAAATGGCAAAGCCTCTACAGCTGTGGCGATACAAATGAGTCCTGGTGCCAACGCTGTCAAGACTGCAGAAGGTGTTAAAGCGAAAATTGAACAGTTAGGTTCAGCACTGCCTGATGGTATGAAATTCTCTATACCTTACGACACTGCACCTTTTGTAAAAATCTCGATTGAAAAAGTAATCATGACATTGCTTGAAGCTATGGCATTAGTTTTTATTGTCATGTTTATCTTTTTACACAATGTTCGATACACCTTAATTCCGGCGATTGTTGCACCGATTGCATTGCTTGGCACATTCTCAGTCATGCTGCTTGCTGGTTTTTCGATTAATGTGCTGACCATGTTCGGTATGGTGCTTGCGATCGGGATTATTGTCGATGATGCGATTGTGGTCATTGAGAATGTTGAACGCATTATGGCGACAGAAGGCTTATCTCCAGTTGAAGCCACATCTAAAGCCATGAAGGAAATTACCAATCCGATTATTGGCATCACCTTAGTGTTAGCCGCTGTATTCTTGCCGATGGCATTGGCGTCAGGCTCAGTGGGGATTATCTATCGTCAGTTCACCATTACCATGTCGGTTTCAATTTTATTCTCAGCTTTCCTTGCACTGACATTAACCCCTGCGTTATGTGCAACGATGTTAAAACCGATTGATCAAGACCATCAGAAAAAGGGTGTTTTTGCATCGTTTGATCGCAGTTTTGAGAAGCTGAACAATCGCTATGAACGCAGTTTATTTAAAGTAATTAAACATAAAACCCTCGCAATGTTATGTTTCTTAGGCATTGTCATTGTGCTGATTTTTAGTTTTAAACACGTTCCGACTGCGTTTATGCCAGAAGAAGATCAGGGGTGGTTTATGACTTCGATTCAACTTCCTGCGGATGCAACTCAAGAACGTACCCGTAAAGTCGTTGCTGAGTTTCAAAATTATTTAGACCAAGAAACGGGGATTAAAGACAATATGGCGGTCTTAGGTTTTGGTTTTAGTGGATCTGGTCAGAATACAGCGATGTATTTTACCAATCTATTGCCATTCGAAGAGCGTACTATTACGGCACAAGAAGTCGTGAATAATGCCAATATAGCGATGGCTGAAAGTTCAGAAGGTCAAACCATGTCTGTGTTACCACCAGCAATTGATGAATTGGGTAACTCATCTGGTTTTTCACTGAGATTATTAGATCGTGGCAATATTGGCATGCCTGCTTTAAGAGAAGCACAAGATCAGCTTTTAGCATTAGCAGCACAAAGTAAAATCGTGGCGGAGGTCTATCCTGAAGGTTTGCCAGATGGCAGTTCTGTACAGCTTAAAATTGATAGAGATAAATTGCAGGCATTAGGTGTTAATTTCAGTGATGTGACCGATATTATTTCAACCTCAATGGGTTCGATGTATATCAATGATTTTCCAAATCATGACCGTATGCAGCAAGTCATTGTGCAACTTGATGCCAAATCACGCATGAGTATTGAAGATATTCTTCAGATTAAGGTGAACAGTCAAAGCGGTAAATTGGTTTCAATGTCTGAAATAATTACTCCAATTTGGCAACATTCCCCACAACAATACAATCGTTACAACGGTCGTCCATCATTGAGTATTTCTGGCAGTCCAGCAGCAGGTATATCTTCAGGACAAGCCATGACTGAGATGGAAAATTTGATTGAACAACTTCCGAAAGGTGTGGGTTATGAGTGGACTGGGATTTCTCTAGAAGAAAAACAGTCGGAATCACAAACCTTGTTTTTATTACTGTTGTCGATGTTAGTCGTTTTCCTTGTCTTGGCAGCGCTTTATGAAAGCTGGTCAATTCCATTCTCTGTGATGCTAGTTGTCCCTCTAGGGTTGATTGGCGCCTTTTTAGCAGTAATGTTACGTGGTATGCCAAATGATATTTTCTTTAAGGTCGGCATGATCACGATTATTGGTCTATCTGCAAAGAATGCTATTTTGATTGTTGAGTTTGCAAAAGCACTAAGAGAAGAAGGAATGGGTTTAGTGGAGGCAACCGTTGCAGCCGCTAAATTGCGCTTACGTCCAATCCTAATGACATCTTTGGCATTTACCTGTGGCGTTATTCCTTTAGTCATTGCCAGTGGCGCTAGTTCTGAAACTCAAAAAGCGATTGGTACAGGCGTCTTTGGCGGCATGATCAGCGCAACAATTCTAGCTGTTATTTTTGTACCGATTTTCTTTATTGTCGTCATGAGCATGGTTGAGAAATTCTCGAAACGTAAAGCGGCACATTAAGCATCAAAACTGAGAATAAAAGCTGTGGGTTAACGAGTTTAGCCCACAACAAATCTTTCATTTACATCTTTATTTCAGAATTGATTTAATAAACCATCAATATAGGTTTAATCATGAAAGCTACCAATCTTGATCCGAAACGCTGGTGGATATTGCTCGCTGTCGTGCTTGCATTTCTGCCGATTGTGATTGATATGACTGTACTGCATGTTGCGGTTCCCTCATTAACCCAATCGCTGAGTGCCACAAGTAACCAAGTCTTATGGATTATTGATATTTATCCATTACTTATGGCTGGACTTTTAGTTCCGATGGGAACTTTGGCTGATCGTGTCGGCAATCGTAAGATTCTGCTGATTGGCTTGGTTATATTTGGAATTGCCTCAGTCCTTGCGGCATTTTCCCAAACGGCTTCTATGCTGATTGCCGCACGTGCTTTATTAGCATTAGGCGGTGCCATGATTATGCCCTGTGTATTGGGTATTATTCGCAGAACCTTCGAAGACAGTCGCGAACGTGCCATTGCGCTGGGTATTTGGGGCACAATCGGATCAGCCGGTGCCGCCATTGGACCGCTCATTGGTGGGGGATTGTTAGAATATTTCTGGTGGGGTTCAGTTTTCCTGATTAACGTCCCAATCATGCTGGTTGTCGCACCAATGTGCTATTTCTTATTGTCCCGAAAAGAAGCTATAACCCCTGGACATTGGGCATTTGGTCAAGCGCTATTGCTGATTGTCGGTTTGATTTCGTTTGTATATGCACTAAAAGCAGGCTTAGGCGGTAAACAGTCGTTGTTGATTGTCTTGCCTTTGGTCGTTTTATCTATCGGCTTATTAACCATATTTGTACGCAAACAGCTGAATTCTCCTCAGCCGATGCTAGATCTTTCGCTATTTTCACGTCCTGCTATTTTAGCCGGCATTATTATGGCAATGGTTGCTGCAGGCGCTTTGGCAGGGGTTGAGTTAACTTTGGCAATGGAGCTGCAATATGTCATTCGTTTAACACCGCTGCAAGCCGGTCTTTTTATGGTTCCGATTATGGTTGCGGCCGCTATTGGCGGGCCTATTGCTGGTTTTTTATCCAATAAATTTGGACTCCGTCTGGTTGCGACCATGTCATTAATATTGGCAGCAATTGCGTTGGTCAGTTTGAGTTATTCAGATTTTCATCATCCGGGAATCATCGTTCCCTTTATTTTAGCTTCGATTGGATTAACACTGAGTATTGGTTTAACAGCTTCATCCATTGCGATCATGGGCTCAGTACCTGCAGAAAAGGGCGGTGCGGCAGGTTCACTTGAAAGTACAGGTTATGAACTGGGTACAGGACTAGGTATTACTTTATTTGGTGTTTTCATGGCCTATATATTTGGCAGTCATCTTCAAGTGCCGTCAGATTTAACTGCTGTTTTAGCAGAAAAAGCCAGACTTTCGATTGGTGATACCTATTTAGTGGCGAGCCAGTTACCCGTTGAACAAGGTACAGCATTGATTAACGCAGGTAAAATTGCCTTCAGTTCAGCTCATGTTAATTTATTATTAACAGCAGGGATTATCATCGGGATACTCTCCATTGTGGTATTTTTTATGCTAGCTAAATATCGAGATGAGAATTCATTGTGATGAAATTTATTTGAGGATCATCAAACAGAATGGTTAAGTTCAGACATCAATTTATCTTAAATTTATGGTTTAAATTAAGCCGTATTAATCTGAACTTAACACATTATAAATGAGTTGATGTCTTACGATTTAGTTGAATAGTAAAACAGCTGCCACCTAAGTTTTTGGATTTAGAATAATAAATATGACCTTGGTGTGCTTCAATAATTGCATCAATCACTGCCAAGCCTAATCCAGTACCGCCATCTAGACATGATCTAGAGTCTTCCAGTCGATAGAAGGGTTTGAACAGGTGTTTAAGATGCGATTCATCAATACCAGGACCTTCATCTTCAAACGTCAATACCCAATGTTCTGCTGTGGTTACAGATGTAATATTTATTTTTCCAGCATTCGAATATCTTAGAAAGTTAGAGAACAATGCAATAAAGACCTGTTCCATCCTTCTTATATCAACGCAAACCAATTTATCCGTCAAATTTAAAACAATAGTTAAACCTTTAACATGAAACCGTTCATTAAACATCTGCAGACATTTTTCAATACTATTTTTTAAATTGGTCTTTTCTAGTTCTAATCGTAATTGTTTATTTTCAATAAGTGTCAGTGTCCGTAAATCTTCCACAAGGTAAGATAAGCCTTCGACTTGGTTCAATAAGCTTAGGTGTAAAGCTTTATCGGCAATAAATATACCATCGACAATACCTTGCAAGCGACCTTGTAATATTGTCACAGGTGTTCGTAATTCATGTGCAATTGCAGCATTCCAAACAGTTGAATTCTTAACTGATACTTCAAGTTGGTTTGCCATTTCATTGAAGTTCTCAATAAGAGACTTGATTTCATGTGGAATATCATGATGTGGCTGTTTAATTCTGAGTGCTAAATTGCCTTGTTGAATTTGTTGAATAACATCTGCTAAATCACTAATTGGCTGTGTATAGCGTTTTCCATATTTAAAGGCGAGGATAGTAGAAAGAAAAAAGCCTGTTAATAGCACTAAAAACAGCCAGATAAAGTCAACGGAGGTAACTGAAAATTCATTTGAATTAATAACTTGTGTATTTAGAAAACCTATTTTTATCGCCCAGCTATAAACAAAATAGCCAATCATGAAAGATAACAGCGTAATGCCTAAATTGAATAGGCTCATCATGATAATAAACTGGAAGTTAATTCCAACAGAATTTTTAAAAAAGTTAAATTTCATGATTTTGATCTAAGCGATACCCCACGCCACGGACATTGATTAATAAGCCATTTACATCATTTTCTTCAAGTTTTTTGCGTAATTTGCTGATATGGCTATCTACAGTGCGATCTAAAGCATCACTTTCAGGCATACAGTTTTGGATCAATTCATTACGTGTAAAGACTTTATTCGGTGTTTTTGCCATCAAAAACAGTATCTTATACTCAGTTAACGTAAGGTTGAGCAACTGATTTCTTTGACCATTTGAAATGTAAACTTGATGATGATCTGGATTAATTTCAATATTTCTATAACGAATAATATTAGTTATTTCCATATTTTGGCTTGTACTTCGTCTAAGTACGGCTTGTATTCGTGCAATCACTTCGTTTGGGTTAAATGGCTTAATAATAAAGTCATCAGCACCCATTTTTAGCCCCATGATCTTATTCACTTGATCATCTAAGGCAGTCAGCATAATGACAGGTAAATGACTTGTTTGACGGATGATTTGTAGAATTTCCCAGCCATTTAGTTTGGGTAATTTAATATCAAGGAGAATCAGGTCGATAGAGTTGGCTTTTAGGCACTCTAAAGCTTGTTGTCCATCCAATGCACGGATGACCTGCATGTTTTCATTTTTTATGTATTTTTCAAGAATGTCACCAATATCATAATCATCTTCTACAACGAGAATGACGCTGTTTTCGAAGCTGTGCTGTAGATTTGGATACATATATTTTATCTTAGATGAAGTAGCTATGCATTTTAACATTTAATTGTGTAATGGAGATGATTAGACGAGCAGTCATTTATATTTGTAATTGAGGGGTGACATATAATAAAATTCGTTGCATATCAGTATTAATGAACAAAATGTCAATTATCATTCATTTAACATAATGGCTGTTATACGAAACGAGAGTGTAACTCCAAAATAGAAATGTCCGGTTTCTCCAAAGTAAAAATGTCCGCTTTTAGAATATGCACTTTTGCAATTTCGTTAGCGGACGGTTTGATATGTTGGTGTCTATGTCGGATAAAGAACTTAAACGATTGTCGGTCGTGCAGGAAATCTGCGATCAACGCATAACTCAATCCCAGGCTGCTCAGCTACTTCATATTTCAGAACGTCAGATCAGACGCTTACTGCAGAAATACAAAGCTCAAGGTCCCGCTGCATTAGCCCATGCCGGTCGTGGCCAAATCAGCAATTCCAAACTTCCTGAAGAACTCAGACTCAAGTGCCTCAATATTGTTTCTGACCAACTCCATGGTTTCGGACCCACTTTAGCGCATGAAAAGCTCACCACCGTACATGGATTCGATCTTTCAGTAGAAACCCTGCGTTCCTGGATGATTGCAGCTGACTTATGGATTCCTCGATCCAAGCGCCTGAAACGCCCGTATCAGCCTCGTTACAACCGGGATTGCTTTGGTGAACTGATCCAAATTGATGGCTCATATCATGACTGGTTTGAAGGACGCGCTGCTAAATGCTGTCTGCTGGTGTTTATCGATGATGCTACAGGAAAATTGCAGCATTTACGCTTCTGTGAATCAGAATCAGCCTTTGATTATATGATTTCAACACGCTTGTATGTTGAGCAGCATGGTAAGCCGTTGGCATTTTACAGCGACAAACATTCAGTCTTCAGGGTGAATCAAAGCAGCAAGAAAGACACCAAGATTACCCAGTTTGGACGCGTACTCAGTACCCTGAATATCGATATCATCTTCGCCAATTCACCACAGGCCAAAGGCCGTGTGGAACGTGCCAACAGAACCCTTCAGGACCGTCTGATCAAGGAGATGCGTCTGGAAGGTATCAGCTCGATTGAGCAAGCTAATGCCTGGCTACCCTGCTTCATTGAGCAGTTCAATCAGAAGTTCGCCAAGATGGCTTTTAATCCTAAGGATCTACATCGGCCTATCACTGAAACAGCCGAAGAATTAGATGATATTTTTACTTGGCGTGAACCCCGCAGAGTCACGAATAGCCTGACGATTACTTATGATAAATGCGTATATCTCCTGGAAAACACCGAAGAAAATCAAAGGTTGATCGGTAAGTATCTTGAGTTCCTGGAATACCCGGATGGTACAGTCGCGATTGAATATCAGGGAAGAAAAATCAATTACAGCATCTTCGATAAATTAAGTCAGCTTAACCAGCGAGAGATTGTTGAGAATAAACGTTTAGGTGCAGTTCTCAATCATATTCAACAACAGCATGAAGAATTGGAACAGCAAAACAAACGTAATCGTTCTCAATCTATGCCAAGCAGACGTGCACAGAAGACAGTAATCAAAGAACGAAATCTGAATCCTGTGCTTGACTTGGAATTGTCCATATAGGACATTTCTATTTGGTTATTAGGTAGGACATTTCTACTTAGGAATAACAGAGAGTGTTAGAACCCATTTAAAGTGTCTATATTCTCACCAATAAAAATGTCCGGTTTCTCCGAGGTAAAATATGACTTTTGAACAAAAATAAGCCATTGTTTATTCTTTTTATTTCCAACAAAATTCCAGAACTCATCTACTTCGAGAGATTCATAATGACTTTGCTGAGGCTGAATTTCATAGGTTGATTCAGTTAAAGTACGTAAAACTTTACCGATACTGATGCGCTCAACTTCAGCAATATCTCGTATACCGCTGCCTCTGACCATCAACTGTAATATTTTACGAGTAATACCTGACTTACATCCTAGATAGCTCAGTGCATGATCACCAATAAACTGACGTTTACAGTCTTTGCACTGATAGTTTTGTTTCCCATCTACTTTGATACCATTTTTCTTTATACTATCACTGAGGCAGGTTGGACATTTGATTGCTAGAGTTATTTGCATTTCTCTATTTTATCAAAATCCAATCGGCTTTTTCTTCAGCATACTTTTTGAAACACTACCAAATTTTAAAGTTGTATATCATGAAATTATTAAAAATATTGAGTTTAGTTTGCTTAAGCATAAGTATTGGGGCTTGTGCTGAGCATAGTATGAGTCGAGCAAAAACAAGTACAATTCCACAAGTGAATAACTCAATCATCGATCAGAATGTTCAAGCGCTTTTTAATGAAATCTCAGCTGATGCTGTGTTTGTCACATATGATGGTCAAAATATTAAAAAATATGGCACGCATTTAGACCGAGCAAAAACAGCTTATATTCCTGCATCTACATTTAAAATTGCCAATGCACTAATTGGTTTAGAAAATCATAAAGCAACATCTACAGAAATATTTAAGTGGGATGGAAAGCCACGTTTTTTTAAAGCATGGGACAAAGATTTTACTTTGGGCGAAGCCATGCAAGCATCTACAGTGCCTGTATATCAAGAATTGGCACGTCGTATTGGTCCAAGCTTAATGCAAAGTGAATTGCAACGTATTGGTTATGGCAATATGCAAATAGGCACGGAAGTTGATCAATTTTGGTTGAAAGGGCCTTTGACAATTACACCTATACAAGAAGTAAAGTTTGTGTATGATTTAGCCCAAGGGCAATTGCCTTTTAAACCTGAAGTTCAGCAACAAGTGAAAGAGATGTTGTATGTAGAGCGCAGAGGGGAGAATCGTCTATATGCTAAAAGTGGCTGGGGAATGGCTGTAGACCCGCAAGTGGGTTGGTATGTGGGTTTTGTTGAAAAGGCAGATGGGCAAGTGGTGGCATTTGCTTTAAATATGCAAATGAAAGCTGGTGATGATATTGCTCTACGTAAACAATTGTCTTTAGATGTGCTAGATAAGTTGGGTGTTTTTCATTATTTATAAGAATTAGAAGTTTGAGGTTAATCTATTTTTGGTAGTGTTTCAAAAAGTATGCTGAAGAAAAAGCCGATTGGATTTTGATAAAATAGAGAAATGCAAATAACTCTAGCAATCAAATGTCCAACCTGCCTCAGTGATAGTATAAAGAAAAATGGTATCAAAGTAGATGGGAAACAAAACTATCAGTGCAAAGACTGTAAACGTCAGTTTATTGGTGATCATGCACTGAGCTATCTAGGATGTAAGTCAGGTATTACTCGTAAAATATTACAGTTGATGGTCAGAGGCAGCGGTATACGAGATATTGCTGAAGTTGAGCGCATCAGTATCGGTAAAGTTTTACGTACTTTAACTGAATCAACCTATGAAATTCAGCCTCAGCAAAGTCATTATGAATCTCTCGAAGTAGATGAGTTCTGGAATTTTGTTGGAAATAAAAAGAATAAACAATGGCTTATTTACGCCTATCATCGAGAAACAGGTGAAATTGTTGCTTATGTTTGGGGTAAACGAGATTTAGCTACAGTCTAACAATTGAAGACAAAGCTTAAACAATTAGATATTCACTACACCCGAATTGCAAGTGATCATTGGGACAGTTTCATCACTGCTTTTAAAAATGGTAAGCAAAGTATTGGTAAATTTTTTACTGTAGGTATTGAAGGCAATAATTGCAAAATAAGGCATAGAATTAGGCGTAGCTTCAGAAGAAGCTGTAATTTTTCAAAAAAGCTTGAAAACCATTTTAAAGCTTTTGATTTAGCCTTCTTTTCTTTTACATCAATAATGGCTTCATTTAAAGGCAGCATACTTTTTGAAGCACCACCAAAATTTTATGTTAAGTAGAGACTAAAAATGCCCTTGATTAAGGGCTTACAAGGGCATTTTGTATAAGGTGTATTATGTTAATTTTAGAATTTCTTCATTAGAGAGATGGATCCGTAAATTTGAACAACTCCTATAAGTGATATTTTGCTCCTCAAATGATGTTATAAACATCAATATATGGAGTATTTTATGGCACGTAGACCAAGAAGAAATCATTCAAATGATTTT
>NZ_VOYU01000019.1:0-43559 GCF_013420135.1 Acinetobacter sp. YH12023 | reverse complement strand
CGCGACTCATGAGTGCTCGGTTATATGCGGGCCAATTGGTTGTGCGGTAGATTTTGTGTGTAGGCTTCTTCATTTGAAAATTATATCGCTGAAAAAGCCTTTACAGATAGGTTTGTGCAACAAAGCCCTTGGTTTGTATTTTGTGACAGAGTTTCTAATGGCTTTTAATACATCAAATTTATTAACCTCTTTGCCTAAAGATAGGTGATAACCTAAAACTACTCTTGTATAAACATCAATGAGTACAATTACCCAAACTCTATGAATAATTTTTTCAGTAAAATCACCCGAAAAGTCTGGTACAAGAATACAAAAGTGACCATCAAGAAGATGTGCATCCATTTCTACTCGTGATAATGGTGCGTCAATAGGTCTGTCAGTACCATCTCCTGTTGTAATTTTTTGACTGCTTTGCTTACCAAATACCTTCACTGCCTGTGCAGGGTTTTCTGCTAAAACCTTTTTTATGTACTTAGTAATAGTTACGTAACCTCTTTTGTCTGTGTCGAAAGGCCATTCTTGTTTGATTTCCAGCCCTAACTCTTTTAATTGGTTTAAAAACCACAACCATAATCCTTTGCTAGACTGATTTACGTAGTCAAGATTTTTTTGTCCTCTAGAATTGAGAATTTTATTATTAAAAGATTCTTTAACTTCTGGAAATCTTACAAATAAGGAATCTAATGCCCCACTACATCCATGTCCAAAGGAATTTGCTGATACCTTATTTTTTCTTTTATATCCATTAATATTGACATTAGGAATTAGTCCTCTCCAACCATAAATACGTCCATCTTGATGTGTTGCTAAACACCTCTCGGTAATAAGTCTGTATATGTATTTTTCTGAAAAGCCGGTTTCAATTTTTATCAAACTAGCATCATGCCCTCTTGCATACATCTCAACACCTTTTTTTCTGTTGATGTATTCAAGATATTTCTTTTTTTCTAATGCCCCTTCATCAAAAGTTGGCCATTCCACAATATCCTGAAGCGCTGCACCAATACGCCCTTTTCTTAAAGCAACAAAATTTGTCATTACCGAAACCACAAAAGGTACCTAGTAGGTACCATATTGAGTTTTTTTGTAAATGTCAATAACCTAAGAAATGACTATTAACTAACGAATTCGTATGAGCTTTCTTCAAAAAGATCCGCAGTATAAGCTGCGGCTCCCGGCAGATTTGAAAGAAAAAATTGAGCAATCTGCTCAAGAAAAAAATCGATCTATGAATGCCGATATCGTTGCGCGTTTACAAGATTCTTTTGATGTAGATATCAACTCCTTAAATACAGTACTAAAAGCAATAGAGGAATTAGTCAGCAAAAATATTTATTCAAATCGAAAGGCTCATTTATCAAACCGCCTTAACTTATTAAAGGATCAGTTTAATAGAATTGAAAAAAACTTATCTTCATCAGTAATTGCGTATAAAATCAATGAAGAATATGCGGAGCATGTTGATCTTTGGTTTAAAGGAAAATTAGAACCGTCTTTTTCGCAGTTAAGGAAAATAGCTCAATTATTTAATTGCAATGTTGAGTGGTTATTTCATGGCATAGGTCATCCTTTCACCATTCTAGAAGATAATTTTCCTCTCGATAATTCTGCCGCTATAGAATGGCTTAATAAGTCTCATAATTTATATAATCAACCAATAAAAATTTTGTTACTACGTAGTAAAGATGATCGTGGTGATTTTTATATTGTTAAAATATATGAATCTAACCTATTTGAAATTATTTTCATAAAAAATATAATATTAAACAAAATGTTATATGAGGACAATTTAAAAAATATTAAGATATTTTCTAATATCTTAAAGGATATAAATAAGAATTTAGAGTTAACTTCTTTAAGAAAAAAAATAAAAAGTTTTATCTTAAAAAATAATGATTTCGAAGAGTTGGTTGCTGGTAATATTCATCCTCTATCTGTACTTAATACTTATACCCCTTGGTGGGAAGATATTTGGGATGAAGGCTTCTATCACAACAATCAATATTGGGATGGTTGGATTGAGTTATGTGATAAAATTCATGAAGAATGAAAGATATGTAAATAGAATAGCTGTTTAAAGCTATTCTATTTACAATTTCTAAATCTTATATCATTTAATAGAGGTTTTTAAATTCACTCACTTTTATCTAAAATTTCAAATTTATCTGGATAATAAAACTGATCCAATCTCTTCATATAGACATCATGCACTAATAATGTAGCTTCATCTGTATGATGTTCTTTTTCTGATAAATCTAAACCATGCCCTAACTGAATTCCACCTAACTCGTTTAAGATATAACGATTATGGAAAGCATCACTTTGATCTGTTTCTTTAATTTGATAGATAGTTATTTCAAGAGTTTTAGCAGTATTATTCAAGCCTAATCGCAGTTGATTTTTAATATATTCAGGGCTTGGAGAACTATCTTGTCTGTTTTCTTTATAATAAATTTTCACAGAGGGATATGATGGATTTTTTTTGTGTTCAAATAAATTTAAAAGGCTTTTAATCACGTTTATAGCATTTTCCTTCCAACAATAAGCATCTATAATAATTAAATCCTTTGAACTAGAAACGACAAATTGAGAAATTATTTTTAGAAAATCATCATGTGTTCTATTGAAACTTACTTGTGAAGGCACATTCCAAAGATTCGAAAAAAAAATATTGTCAGGTGGAAGCCAGTCTGTAGTTGCAAGTTTGTTCTGAGTGACAATAGCCTTAAAAGGATTTAAATTATGTTCATATATAACTCTTTCATGCCATTCATTAGCATTAATTTGAGCAGATTCTCCAAGACGTTCTAGCATGCCTGCTTTATCTAAATATTCACAAAAACGATCAAAACGCTCTAGAACCTTTTGATCATTTATTTCATCTTTTAATTTAACTAATCCTTTAATAAATTTACGTTTTTTTTGGTTTGGAAATGTACTTATAAAACGAGGTGTACCAATACCAATACCATTTATACTTTTAAGCCAATTTAAATGGTTTTCATTTTCTAACCATTGTATGACAACTTTTGGATCTAAAGCATATTCATAAATCATTACAGAGCCTCGTCCAATCTTTCATGGAAGAAACCATTTGGCCATGGGTCTCTAAACTCTCCATCTTCATCCATGCGGATTCGTCTAACTTTCACACCATCTTTTGAGGGCTCTAAATAATTAATGATAACCTTATTATGACTAAAAGCCTTTAGTCCAACTGGAACTTCATTATCAGTATTCTGTCTAATACGTTTTCTGAGTCGTAAAATCAAATGTTCACTGTGCGTTTCAATCAAATAATTTACATGTTCAGTGTTTTGACTTAACAGATCACCAATAGCAACTTGTACTCGTGGGTGTAAATGAAGCTCGGGTTGTTCACATGCAACTAAACCACCCTTTTGGGTAATAGCAGCAACGATTAGAGGCATTAACTGGGATACACCAGTACCAATTTCATTTGGAAGAACTGATATATCATTTTTATAATCCCAAATCGTATAGCTGAGATTATCTATTCTTCTGCTTTCAGATTTTATTAAGCCAAGATCCAACATTAAAGATTTAGCTTCAAATTTATGCCCTTCCAAATCTCGATCTGGATACTCTAAATGAGCTTCTAAATATTTTTTAAGTTTCTTTAAAGTTGATAATTCTTCCTTGTAAATCTCTTCTCTTATCATCTTTTCAGTACGTGATAATAAATTCTTTAGTACCGATTTTCGTGCTGTCAAAGATACATGACCTATATTCACATAGTCTTTTACTAGTTTTATTAAATTTAAAAAAGCATCAACAAACTCAGGTCCAGCAGAATGAATCGTTTTCAGATTCTCATTAAGAGCACTAGTATCATGTTTTACCAACTTTAACACTTGATTCAATTGGTTTTTTGCTTTTGTATTACCTTTTAAAATTTTAGTCATCATATCAAAAACTAAATTTACATCAGTCTCATCGGTATCAATACTTTTAGTTAGTTCTTTAAACATTTCACGAACATTATTAAAGTTATCTACGTTTTTGAACTGACTAAAGATACTTTCAACCTTAATATTAATGCCATAACCTAAATTAAGCTTGTCTTCATCTAACATCCAGCTGTTAATTTTTTTTAAGTCAGCTATATCAGTCTTTAAAAGATTGCTCCATGCAGCACTACCATCATACCAATCTGATTGTTCTACATACGGTAAAGGCTGATAGTTTGCATCAATGATTTTTCGGATTGGACCGATACAAAGACTCTGATTTAAAATTGAAAGTAAATTATCTAATGGTGCTACGATGACATCCGATAGAATCTCATTGATGACTTCTATGAGCTTAGGGTCTTCCAGTTCTAATGTTGTCTTTAGCTTTTGACCCAGCTTAGGTAAAGCACCTTGTAAAACATCAATACCAATAGCTTGATGAATACCAACAAATCCACTTTCTAACATAAACATGTTATCTGACAGCGAATCATCAGCATCTTCATTTAAGATCTCATGAAATTGACTCAGGAAAGCTGAGTCAGATGTTGTATAAAATGATTCCGACTCATCAAAATCAATTCCATCAAAATCTATATTTGGATCTTCATGAATACTATCTTCAATTTCTTTATAGTACTGTTCAGCATTAACGCCATCTAAAAATGGGTGTATCTCTCCTCCCGCTTCTTTTACGTTCGCAATCCATTCAGCTTGATTATGTGGTTGAAGTAACTTATGGGCATAATTTAAAGCTGTAATAAAGGCTTGTTTAGAGCCTGATGTGCTGCTGACCTCAGCGATCAGACTATCGTCGAACCAAATTTTGTAAGTTTTGATATAGGCTGTTTTTTCAAATTTTGACCAGCTAATTTCAAATTCAATTGCAACTTTATTCGCATCAATAATTGGGCTACCCATTTGTAGGTCGATTACATCTCCCAAAATGTCAGCTAATTGAACGTAACTACTCCCAATCGCATCGCCCTTGTCATATTCAATTTTCAAGGTAATATTGGTATCCAGATCTCGCTTATGCACCAGGTTTTCAAAGCCACCAATATACTTTTTATTCAAAGCATCCAAGTACATTGGATTGCACTGCCCTTTAGACAGGATTTGCTGCAAATAGAACAATGCTTTCAGTACTGTGCTTTTACCAACACTGTTTGGACCAAAAAGTAAGGTCACAGGAGCAAACTCAATCGTTTGAGTTTGCTTAAATGCACGAAAGTTTGTTAGCGAGATTTTGGTTATTTTCATTACTCTACCGTTTAAATATTTTTAAAGCGTTCCATTAAATGCTTTTTGCTGTAAGGCTTTAAACAATTCATCATTTTGAACTAATTGCTTTTCTAACTTCAGTTTATGCTCACGTATAGCATGAACTTTTTTAGTGAATTGCTTTTGTAAATCACTTGGTGGAATTGGTAATCGAATCGATTGAAATTCTTTAGCATTGATATTTGCCATACCAATAATACTTTTACACATGCTTTGAAGTGTAGATTTACCCCAACTGGAATTTAGGAAACCTGATATATACTCAGGCATATATTCAGGAAGTGTTCTTCCTCTAACTAGATACCCAGCATAAGCCATTGGCTCAGGGCCATTGTAAACAGCAGTTTTACCAACTAACTCTTTACTATTCGTTCTGTTAAACAATATATCCCCTTGTTTAACTAAATATTTTTCATCAGCTTGGTCGGCAGTTATATACTTTAAGTCAGCTAAGTACATCTCACCTGAATAAGTAATATTATTCATACGTAAAATAGGCACTTCACCATCTAGGGTTGCTTTGTCTGATGAACCATATTTTACTGATTCCAACATGTCACCAATTTTTCCAATCTTCCAACCTTTTTCATTTTTGATTGGATCCCCGAACATATCAATAAACGTTGCTTGTAAAAGCTCATCTAGCTTTGCAATTGCCTGCTGACGTTTTTGGCGAATTTCATCGGCTTTATCTAGGATTGACGCAATTCGGCGTTGTTCTTCTAGTGGTGGCAATAAAATTGGAATTTCATCTAATTTTGCTTTAGTAATATGCTGTAAACCAACTCCCCCATGGGCTTGGCTGATGATATTACTCAATTGGCTGTTCAAAGCATATTTAAGATACTTTCTATCAACTACACTATTATCTACATCAACTCTAAAAATATGTTGATTTAAGTAGCCTTTTCCTCTATTCCATATAAATGCACCAAATGATGTGCCAGGTGTTCCAGACCAAGAAAATAGTAAATCATCAGTATCTACTACGAATTTTTCGTCAATATCCAAATTACAATAATTGAATGATTTCGTTACATCATTCAAATTTTGAATACGAATAATAGGTAGTCCTTGATCAGACCATTCTTCGGGCTTAAAAGCTCTGCCATTTCTTAATTTGCAAATATCACCTAACCGTTTAAAAATCATCTAATCAACTCCTCAAGCTCATTCATCCCTTGAAGAATTTCATTTTCTAACTGTTTCAGTTCAGCCAAAATCATTTTTGGATCTGCATATTCAACCGTTTCATACACCACTTTTTTATAACGGTTAATCGAAAAATCGAACTTATTGGCAATAATATCTTTGGCATCTACCACAAAAGCTTTTTTCGATTTATCACCTAACGCTGTTGTAATTTCTTCAGCAGAAGCATTATTTAACACAAGCTGACGATACGCTTTCCACTGTGCAACTACATCAGGTAAATCATTCGCACACTCACCGCTCAGAGGCGTACGCTTATCATCTAAAGAATAACCATCTGCTTGAACATCATAGAACCAAACACGCTCAGTCGAACCGCCTTTGGTAAACAGTAAAACCGCAGTACTGACACCCGCATACGGCTTAAACACACCGCTTGGTAAGCTGATAATGCCCTCAAGTTGGTTGTTTTCAATCATGCTTTTACGCAGTTGTTGGTGCGCACTCGAAGAACCAAATAAAACACCATCAGGTACAATCACAGCCGCACGACCACCCAACTTTAAGGCACGTAAAATATGCGCCACAAACAACAATTCAGTTTTCTTGGTTTTCACCATTTTCAGCAAAGGCGGATTAATGTTGGATTCATCCAAACTGCCCTTAAAAGGAGGGTTTGCCAAAATCACATCAAAGAAGTTTTCTTCTTGCTGTGGATAATGCTCTTTAATGGACTTATTTAAACTGTCTTGGTACAAAATATTGGCATTGGTCACACCGTGTAATGCCATATTCATACTCGAAACACGGAGCATAGTGCTGTCAAAGTCGAAGCCCCAGAACATATCGTGATTGATATGATCCATATAGGGCGTCAGCAAGTCACCAAGGTAATTTTTATTGCCATCTTCATCGACAACCACGCCGTATTCACTTGAATGTTGGCGGTTTAAATATTCACGGGTACGTGCCAAAAAGCCTGCTGTACCACAAGCAGGGTCACACACGTTTTCTGTTGGTTGCGGATCCATGATTTCAATCATGGTATCAATCACATGGCGCGGTGTACGGAATTGACCGTTAATCCCTGCAGTGGTGAGTTTACTGAGTAAATACTCGTAGATGTCTCCTTTCACATCGCTCTGAATCAATGGCAATTGATCAACCATCTTCACTGCAGACACCAATACCGATTCATTTTTAATTTCTAAATCGGCATCTTGCATGTATTCGCTGATGCTACTAAAGCCTTGCTCAGTAGACTTTTTGCTACCTAACTCTGCAAAAAATGGAAAAACTTTGCTTTTTAAATGCTGATGTAATTCTTTACCACTTAAATTTTTAAAATTTTTCCAACGTAATAATTGACCTTCAGGTGTTTGTGGGAACAAACGTCCTGTCACCGTCAAACCTTTAGCTGCTTTGTTGTCGGCAACGTCTTCTTGCATGTCCAACATACGGGCAAACATCAGGTAGCTGATTTGCTCAATCACGGTTAAAGGATTGGTAATGCCTCCGGTCCAAAATTTTTCCCAAAGTTTATCAATATCGTTTCGAATAGATCCAGTTAGCATAGCAATTCCAATAACAGCAAAGTTTTCATCAGTTTAATCGAGCAGGTGTTTTATATTAAGCAATACGCTGCTCAGGTGGTTGTTTTTTAACAAAGGGTTTCATCACATGGATGAGATCTGTTACATCATCCGGTGTAAACAGACCATCTAGACTCTCAGGATGAACCCCTGTAAAAGGTGCTTCATATAATTTATCAATAATGATACCGCCATTTTGAGAAATGTAAGCTTGCAATAAATTTAAAAATTGCACTTGTCGAGCAGTCAATTGCGAATGGTTGTATAAGAACTCTCTAAAGTATTGCTCCACCGCCTTAGGATCTAAACCAACGATCTCTTGAATGGTTAGATGCAATTCGGCTGCTGTACGACCATAAAACTTGTTGAGCACGTCAATTTCAATGTTCGGATGTTCAGACAATACAGTTGAAGTGAGCATCTGTAATTCACCTTCTTCGACTGGTTGTTGCTGGCGAATTTTCTGTAATACTGTGTTGCTCTCAATCATTTGATCTAAAATTTCTTTCAGCTTTTTACGATAAAGCATTGCTTCGTTATTGCTGAGTTTAATATCTTTTTCAATGATTTGAACTTCACCATCTTGGGTCGTTGTCGTTGGTGTTGCCCATGCACCACCTACTGTATTTCCTGCTTGTTTAAACTGCATCAATAACCGCAGTTCAAGTCGCAGTTGCTCTAATTTACTGACCGTAATATCTGACCAATAGGCATTGGTTTGCGCCGCCTTAATCAGCTCCGCCTTTTGTCGGACTGCCTGAATGTTCACAGCTAGAGATGAAACTTCAGTAATAACTTGCGCTTTATAAGTTTCATAAGAACTAGATTTACGAATTAAACTTTCTTGAGTCTGTGCAATCAGCTTATCAAATGCAATTGCCTCTTTTTCTTTCAGTACACGTGCATCCATTAAGGGTGCAATTTTGTCCAGTAAAATATGCTGCGTGGAGGCACTAAACTCTTTAATCAACTGGGTTTGTTGTAACTGATGTACGATACGTAAGAGCTTCTTAACGGTCACGCTATCATTTGGTAAATCATTAATATCAGCGGCGAGCAGATTGGTTGCAATCTCAAAACCATCAATGTCGCTATGGATTAAAGCAGCTTTGGCAAAATCCAACTTAGCAAGGAAAGTCGACTGCAATAAAGAAACCGATTTAACATCTTCCGGCTCTTCATATTCCTCTTCAAAATATTTAAAGTTGCCATAATGATCGAAAATCAAAAATTCTTTTTTGTCTTTACCTGGACCAAATAGATTTTCACAAAGGCGTGTACCACGACCAATCATCTGCCAGAATTTCACCCAAGACATGACAGGTTTAGCAAAGACTAAATTAACCACTTCTGGAACATCGATTCCTGTATCGAGCATATCCACTGAAATGGCAATTCGAAAATCATTATTCGGTTCTTTAAACTCTGTAATCAGGTTATCTACCTTGTGAATCTTGTTATGAATCACCTTACATACCCGCGCACCATACTGAGGATAAAGCTTACAAAACAGTTGTTCTAGATGCTCTGCATGATCTTGGCGTTGCGCAAAAATGATTGTTTTACCAATTAAACTTCCGGTGGCATCTTTAATGCCATTTTCCATCAGATTTTGCAAAATAAAAGTGTCTGTTGATTCACTAAAAATCTTCTTACCAATCTGATTACCTTTAATGGTCGTTTGCTTGGCAACATCTTCCCCTAAATCATCTTCGAGTTGTTTCTTTTGCTCTTCAGAAAGTTGATTATAGTCGATCCCATCACGTAAGAATTCTGTCGTGACATCTTTGACTTTGAATGGAACCAAGTAAGGAGGTTCATTTTCAATGGCTTTGTCTAAGCCAAATTCAAAGGTCGGTTGCGTATCAGTACAGTCAAACATTTTAAACGTGTTACGACTAATAAACTTAACTGGTGTTGCTGTTAGACCGACTTGTAGCGCATCAAAATAGTCGAATAGATCTTTATAACGATTATAAATACTGCGGTGACTTTCATCGGCAATGATTAAATCAAAGAACCCCACATCGAACTGGGCAAAGCGATTCATCATGCCTGGATAAGTTGCAATATAAATACGAGAATCTGTGGGTACTTTATTTGTTGCGCCAATCACACAACGTGGTTCACTCCTCAAGAAGTCCTTAAAAGCATCATCTGCTTGTTTACGTAATTCTCGACGATCACATAAAAATAAAATACGCTGAGCCCAATGTTCACGAATGAGTAATTCCGACAAGGCAATTGCTACACGGGTTTTACCTGTACCTGTGGCTTGAATGATTAAAGCTTTACGACCTTGATCTTTAAATTTACGGCTTAAGGTTTTAATGGCTTCAATTTGATACGGACGCTCAACAATGGATAAGTCCGGATTATTACGCTCTAATTCTTTGTTGGCATATTGATGTTTAAAGCGTAAATTCTCCAAGCTTTTAAAACTATAAAAACCATAAATTTGGCGATAGCTGCTATATCGTGCATCGTCCCAAATATAGGTTTCATAACCATTACTATAAAAAATGACTGGACGCTTAAAGCCCATGTCTTCCAAAGCATCTGCATAATGTCGAGCTTGCTCTCGGCCCTGATGCACACTGACACTAGCTTTTTTAGCCTCTAAGACCGCAATAGGCTGACCTTCTAAATCAAAAAACACATAGTCAACAAAGCCTTTTTGCCCATCGCGCATGTCTACAGGAAATTCGAGCTGAACCTGCTGTGGATCGGTAATATCCCAACCCGCGGTTAACACCATATTATCAATGATAAATTTACGCGTCTTTTCTTCATTCCACTGTAAGCTGTGGGCAACATGGGTACTTCTCGCACGTTTTTGTTGAGCGAGTTCGGTACTGATTTTTTCTACTTTTAGGTTCTTTAAACGCTCTTTATCTAATTCTTCTCTTAACTTTTGATTCTCTTCATACTGTAAATTGAGCTCTTTTTCAGTCGCAGAATGCTTTTCAATATTTTTAAATGTAGGTAGAGCTTCATTGGAAACTTTACAGTAGTTCACCATCAGATACTGCCCGATTCCAAAGGCTGTACCTAAGCAAGCAAAAGCTGTTTTTTGATTACCCAAAGCACCATGCGCCGTCAAGTTACCTTGTTGGCGTAAGTAATCTAACTTATACAGGAGCGACGGGGTAATACTATTTTGAAAGTCTGATGCAAATAGCAGATCTGCAAAATTTGCTTTTGCGATACGGGGCAATGATTCAAACTCATAAATTGACTTTACCACCTCTTCTGCAAATGAGCGCAAACGTGTTGTTGTGCTTCCCGGGTCTGTATAAATCACAGCTTCCGCAAGCGCACCCAAATCTGCTAAAAGTGAAAATTTTTCTCTTAAAAACTCAAAGTTCTGAGATTGCACCACAACCCTCTCTTATAATTTATTCATATAAAGTCAATAAGTTATTAACTTAACACAAATTAAGTCAGCACATCCCTACTCAATTCTTCGAAAAGTTAAATTAAATCTGGATTTCAATATTTTTTTGCGTTTAGGAACAGCATGTTCCCAAAAATGTTGCATCTCGCCAGACATAATTAGCAGGCTCCCATGCTGCAATGGAACCGTAAACTTCATATTATGGTCTTTAGTATTGCGAACCTGAAAATCTCGAGTTTCACCAAAATTTACCGATGCTATCGTTGGATTTTTACCTAATTCAGGTTCATCATCTGTATGCCAATTTAGATAATCTTCACCATCTCTATACCAATTTAATAACACACTATTAAATTTTGTATTGGCAACTTTTTCAATCTGCTCCTTAATATAGAGTAGTCCTTTATTCCAAGGATTAGGTTCAGATAAAATGCCTGAATACTTGTAGGCTTTACCAGGATCACCATACCAACTTGTCAAACGTGGTAAAGGGATTTTTTTACCATATAAGCGAATGGAATCCTGCTTCCACAAAATATTGGTAAAGTGAATTTCCTTAAAAGAATTTTCATCTACCTCTTTCCAATTCACCTCATTCAAAGCATAACGATCATTTTCTAGAAAATATTCGACTGTACGATCGCTGATTTTCTTTGAAAAAAAGTGAGGTACATAAAAAAGTTGACCATGTGGGATCTCAATAACAAACCCTTGTAATTCTTGATTCCAAGCATAGGAAAATCCTACCCCTTCCGGAATATCAAATGGCAGTTTATGCACAGAATTTTCTTCTAAAGTATCAAATAAATCAGCCATTTACTTTATCTCAACTTTTACACAAAAGTAGATATGTTTCATATTGCGATCATCTACAAAACGTGCTAGTTCCGCATGTGTAATTGACAATTGTTCACCATTATCAGGTTCTGAATCTAATAAAGCATTATATAAGGCTTCAAGTCGTGGTGAACCACCATAATAATTGCGATCATTGCTTACTACAATAAAGTAATGGGTTCCCCCATTTTTTAAAATTTTATTAAATAATTCAAATTGATCGAAACCTTCTACGTCTAAGATATTAGAGAATAAATGTACATTCATACGTTCATTATCAATAGAAAGGTCATTTTCTTCCACATCATCTAGTTCTTTATTGATAAGTGTTAGCTCAGCTTCAGGAGCTTTACAACCAATGATACTTTCAGCACGCTTAATTGCGACTTCAGATGGTTCAACTAAAGTAATATGTTTTACTTCCTCTTGTAATCCGATTGCTTTTTCCAGTAAAAGCAAAGTGGCTAGTCCCTGACCACAACCATAATCAAAGATATGTACAATCTCATCATTATTATCATTTAGCATATCTAGTGTTTTGGATACAACAACATCCCACTGACGTTGCACCATAGGCCCATAAGAATATAAATATTGATTGAGTAAATTTGGACTAGGAATAATTGCACGACCTCGATTTAGTTCTGGTTGGTTATTAGTGTCAATACCTGCAAAACTGCGTAGAGAATTAAAATCCAAACTTGACGTTGTTAAAGTTTTATTTTGAATTGCGTTGATAACTAAATCGTTCATAATCGTATCCTAAATTTTTTAAAATTCATTTGTATGGACACATCATATTTCGATTAAAAAAGTAAGTTTTGATTCTGCAAGCTTACTAAGAAATTGGAACGTAATACTGTTTTAAAGCACGAATACTTGCTAAATTTTTATCAAGTATTCGCTATAACTTCGTAAGCTTACGAAAGTTTTTCTGAAAGATAGAAAAATTAAATCACATTGTCTTTAAAACTATTTCTAATAATGATTTGCTCAGCTTCAACTGGTAAATAAAATGGCATACCCCTTCCATTTTGTTTAGGCATAATCTTCGCAGCAAGTTCAATGCCTAATTGCTTTTCTAATTGTCTTTTAAGCTTTGATTTAGTGGTATCAAAAAATTCTTTATTCACTTCAAGTGACGTATCACTATCTTTTAGTTCATCATAATGCGTTAAGTATTCAAATGTGAGTTCCTGAATAATTTGAATCTCTGCATCGCTATTTTTTCCTTTTTGAGATCCTGTTGGTGCTTTGATTCCAGGTTTGGCTTTCTGCTTGCAATCAGCAAACCACATAAGCATTGCCATTTCTCTTGGAGGCAAATCAGCTCTAATCTTGCCATTAATTTCAATATAACGGTGAGTTACATTGATTTCCAGATTCACCTTTTGATTTGACTGGTTAATTTGTTCTACCACATCAGAAAATTGATAGTTATTCATTTTTAAAGGATGTGTATCTGGTAAAACATTTCTTAAACGTACAAATGGAATATTTGCTAAAAAAACTTTCGCATCTTTCGCATTAAGTCGTTCCTGAGAATTGTACTTTGCAACATAATATTCACCAGGAGTTGGGTAATAGAAATTTTCTGCAAATTCAAACTCTTCTGAAATTAAAACATGTGACATGTTATCTTGAGCTCGTCCATATAGAGATAATGCATATCCCGCATAGAATCCCATCGTTTTACGCCCACCAGCAATTGAAACATGAAGTTTAGTGTTTTCATCTTCAGTAAATTTTTTGATCAGTTTGCAAGTTTCATTTGCAGCAAGCTCATTATCATCGAGGGTTTTTAGATCTTCTAATTCTTGCCCTTGATGTGAAATGACATGTAATGTTGAATCATCAAATTTAATATTTGGTAAGTTGTAATCCTTTAGCAGCTGATCAAAGATTCCATCTTGAAAAAGACGTGAACGTATTTGTATCTTACCTTTTGCGGTAGTAAGTACGTGGATTTCTGTAGGAATCCATTTATCACTATTTTCGGGATCAGCAGCCAATGCATATAAAGTTTCAGTAATGATCTGAGGTGTCATTCCCGTAACTAAAAATAAGATATTCTGTTGCATACAGTTCTGCTCTCTAACTATGAACTATTCTGTTTTCAGCTATTACTTAACTTCTAATATTAGATTAACTTAATTAGAAAGCTTTTCTTAACCTTTCATTGCCTTACCAAGTAAATTTGAAACAAAAACTCTGAATACTTTTAAATTTCAATTTGAATAATAACTCGCATACTTTATTAAAATGGATTGTTGTAAGCTTGTAAAACCATTCTTAAAATTGGCATTTCGCATATATTTCATTGTACACAGTTTGATTTAAGGACGGATAAAATGACTATCTCTATGAACTTTGAACAATTAAGCTTAGGGTTCAGTAAGCATGCTGTGAAAAGATCTTCACAACGAGGTATCAAACCAAGATACGTTGCTAATATCTTAAAATTCGGACGAAAAAATTACCAAAATGGTGCTGTCATTACACTGGTTAGAAATGAAGATTTTCGATTGATAAGATATTGATAATAAAACGTTTATAAGAGTTAAAAATTTAGTTAATTCTTCATAAAAGTTACAAAATTAGTTAAAAAGTAATTAACTAAAACCATGGATAAAAAATTATATCTGATTGATTTATATGTTTTTCATTAGTAACAACTTTAGTTAAGTGAACGGCTCTTGCACATCAACTGTATTCAAATTGCTATGTTCCTAAGCTTCGCTAAAAATAAATTTGTCCTGCCACAATCCTTAGGCAAGAAAAAGCCATAACAATTGTTGTTATGGCTGTACATATGTATTTCTATATTTAAATCAGTCCACTGTTTTCCTGATTGTTGATTTAGGAAGATTTGATTTCCTCACTACTAAATACTTTAGTCTTTTGCTCTATTTGATCTGGCTTTAAAAATGATGATGCAATAATCGCAATCACTGCAAAGCCTGAAATATAGGCAATAATTAAATTAGGGCTTCCATCACCAATACTTAGCAATTTCGTCGCGATTAATGGTGCTAAACCACCACCTAGCACGCCTGCAAATTGAACTGAGATTGAAATACCGCTATAACGTATTTCTGCTGGAAATTGGCGCGAAAATAACTGTGACTGCGGCGCATACATCAAAGGAAAAACTACACCAATACCAATCACAATGGCCGTCCAAACCAATACTGGATCTTTAGTATTTAACATCGCAAAAAATGGATAGCTGTATAAAGCCAGTACGCATAAACCAAATCTAAACATGTTTTTTTGCCCAACTTTATCAGACAAATGTCCAAAAATTGGCGTAATAACCATGATGACTGCAGCACCACAAATCGTTGCAAACAAGATATCTTGCCTAGGAATATTTAGCTGTGTGGTGGTATAGGCTAAAGCAAATGTCGATGCCAAATAGAACCAAGCATTTTCAGCAGCTCGAGATAAAATAATCGTAATCAACTGCTTAGGATGATTCTTAAATACCTGTTTTGCTGGAACTTTAATTGTTTCGGTTTGCGCTTTAACTTTTTCAAAGTCTGGCGACTCAGGCACTTTCACACGAATATACCAACCTACAGCCAGTAAAATAATGCTGGCTAAAAATGGTAGACGCCAACCCCAGCTAAATAACGCTTCTTCAGGTAACATTGAGACTAAGCCTAAAGCTACCGAAGCGAGCAATAAACCACCACCTGTACTGGCTTGCGGTAAACTTCCCCAAAAGCCTTTTTTACCCGCTGGCGCATGCTCTACCGCCATGAGGACTGCTCCGCCCCATTCTCCACCCATGGCCATGCCCTGTATAAATCTTAAAATAATTAAACAGACCGTTGCCCAATAACCAATGGTTTCAAATGTCGGTAACAACCCAATCATCACCGTTGGAATACCCATCAACATTAATGTGACCAATAACATTGATTTACGACCGATTTTATCGCCAAAATGACCAAAAACAATGCCACCAAGTGGTCGACCAATAAAGCCTACAGCATAAGTGGCAAATGCTGCCAATACGCCAGTTAATGGATCAAGATTTGGGAAAAAAAGTCGATTGAAAATGAGTGCTGCGGCAGCACCATAGATAAAAAAGTCATACCATTCGATGGTTGTACCCACCATGCTGGAAATACCCGCTAAACGATGCGAGGACTTAGCTGGTGGAGCTGTGTTTCCCTGTACATTTTGCATTGTTATCTTCCTTATTCTGCAAGATATTTCTACGTTGCATTTTCACGATGCTTGATTTGTATGATGATTTTCTTCATGAAAATCAATATTTTTAGATCTTATATGTGTTTAATTTACGCTGAGTCACTGGTTCATATCGAACATAAAATCAAATATGAATATTGACCAAGGGTTTGAACCGTTAAAAATATAAACCTACTGATTAAATAGATATTTCCTCCATTATTTTGTCTAAAGTCGGACTGGACTGTTGCCACTTTGGCTGTTTGTCTTTATCCACAATTAATGCACGCACACCTTCAACAATATCGCCATGTTGAAACCAAACGTCTTGTAAATGTCGTTCAATTTGCATGCATTGCTTTAGTGAAAGACCTCGACCTAAATGTTGGAGTTGCAAACTGATCCTTTTCGCGATTGGAGATCGTTGTTCCAAGGTATTGCGTATTTTTAACGCCCACGCTTGAGCATCATTATGCTGTTCATTTTCAAGACTATTTTCAATGGCATCAATGCTCTCAAAACCAAAATGCTTACGAATTAAATCTGCATTTTGACTGAGTTCACTTTCCACTGGTCGAGTAATATATTTCGCAATCAATTGTTCAATATTTTCTTTGCTGAGATGCTTGGAATTTCTTAAATCTTCTTCTAATTGAACAAGTTGCTCACTCGGAACATGGTAGTCAATCAAATCTAGATACAACGCATCGCTAGCACTGATTTGATCGCCCGTAGTTGCCATGTACACACCAATATCATCTAAACGTGATAAAAAGTGTGTCGCAGCCACATCTGGGAAAAATCCAATGGCAGTTTCAGGCATGGCAAATCTAGACTTTTCGCTGCTGACAAGCACATGACATGCTTGGGCTAAGCCAAATCCACCGCCAAGTACATAGCCATCGAGTATGACAATAATGGGTTTTTCATACGAACGAATGGTGTTCAGCATTTCATACTCAGCTTGAAAATAAGCTTGATGATCATCTCTACCATTCATATAACTATCATAGAGATAGCGAATATCTCCACCTGCACAAAATGCTTTGGGACTATTTGAGCGAATAAGTACGGCATGAATATTGGTTTGATCAGCCCATAGTCCTAATTGCTGTTGAATCCCCTGAATCATTTCCAAAGACAAGGCATTTAAACTTGCCACGCGATCTAAACTGATTTGGCCTAAATGTCCATGTTCTTCAATCATTAAGTTATTTGTACTCATATCCATATAATCCTTTTTTATTTTTAATTGTCTTTAAAATTGGCTTGGCGCTTTTCAACAAATGCTTGCATGCCTTCTTTTTGGTCTTGAGTTGCAAAAATCGAATGGAATGTTCTGCGTTCAAAACGCAAACCTTCTTGCAAACTGACTTCAAATGCACGGTTAATTGACTCTTTGATCATCATGGTTGCCACCACAGATTTTTCCGCTATTTTTTCAGCAGCTTTTAAGGTCTTTTCGACCAACTCCTCTTTAGGAAAGACCTGAGCAACTAAACCACTCTGCTCTGCTTCTGCTGCGCCCATTTGTCTCGCAGTCAGACACATTTCCATGGCTTTGGCCTTACCTATAGCAAGCGTTAAGCGCTGTGTCCCACCTATCCCTGGGATTACTCCCAATGTCACTTCTGGTAAACCGAATTTTGCATTGTCGGCACAGTAAATAAAGTCGCACATGAGTGCTAACTCACAGCCTCCACCTAACGCATAACCACTGACAGCTGCGATTAGAGGTTTACGGCGCTGAGCAATTCGATCTGCCAGATGAAAAAAATCATCCAAATAAATATTTGGAAAACTCAGTTCAGCCATTTCTTTAATATCTGCACCAGCGGCAAAGGCTTTTTCTGAACCTGTAATAACCATACAACCGATGGTTGGATCTCGATCTAAATCATCTAAGGCTAAATTAAGGTCTTTAATTAATGTGCTATTCAACGCATTTAAGGCCTGAGGACGATTTAAAGTAATGAGTCCTACACCATTGTTCTTTTCAAGCAGAATTGTTTCAAATTGCATGTGAGATCCCTATATATGTTCAATATTTATAAGTAGGCTTCGTCTGAAGCCTTGTCGTTTTAAAGGTCTTAAAGACAACGTTATAAGCTGCGGGCAATTACTAAACGTTGGATATCACTTGTGCCTTCATAGATTTGGCAAATACGTGCATCACGATATATACGCTCTATCGGGAAATCTTTGAGATAACCATAACCTCCAAAGACTTGTAATGCTGCGGAGCAAACACGTTCAGCCATTTCAGACGAAAAAAGCTTGGCCATAGACGCTTCATTTAAACAAGGTTGTCCTGCTTCTTTTAAACGTGCCGCGTGATAGACCAATTGGCGTGCAGCTTCTATTTCTGTTGCCATACTTGCCAATCGGAACGCAACTGCCTGATGTTCAAAGATCGGCTTTCCAAAAGTAATACGCTCTTTGGCATATCGGGTTGCTTCTTCTAATGCTGCTCGTGCAAGACCAACCGCTTGCGCCGCTATACCAATACGACCGCCTTCTAGATTTGATAAGGCGATTTTCAAACCTTCACCTTCTTTTCCTAACATTAGGCTTTCATGCACTCGCACGTCTGTGAGTGCGATTTGGCAGGTATCTGAGGCATGTAATCCAAGCTTTTCTTCAGTACGAATCACTTCATAACCAGGTGTTTCTCTTGGGACAATAAAAGCACTCATGCCTTTTTTCCCTGCACTTGGATCAGTCACAGCAAAGACAATAATGACCCCTGCATTATGACCAGAGGTAATAAACTGCTTAGCACCATTAATCACCCATTCATTGCCATCTTTAACTGCACGAGTTTTAATGGCAGCAGCATCTGAACCTGTATGCGGCTCAGTTAATGCAAATGCACCGATCATTTTGCCTTGTGCTAAAGGCACTAAATATTTCTGCTTTTGTTCTTCTGTGCCAAATTTAGCAATAGGAACACAGCCTACCGAGTTATGTACACTCATAATGGTTGAGGTTGCCCCATCTGCCGCTGCAATCTCTTCTAGAGCCATAACATAGGCAAGATTACCTGTATCTGAACCACCCCATTCATCTGATACCAACATACCCAATAAACCCAGTTCCCCCATCTGCGCTAAAGCCGCTTTGGGAAAGGTACCGTGTTTATCCCATTCAGCCGCTTGAGGTTTAATTTGTTCCTGTGCGAAACTGCGTGCCATGTCCTGAATTAA
The DNA here is from genome assembly GCF_013420135.1 of Acinetobacter sp. YH12023. NCBI lineage: Bacteria > Pseudomonadati > Pseudomonadota > Gammaproteobacteria > Moraxellales > Moraxellaceae > Acinetobacter > Acinetobacter sp. YH12023. The sequence continues at coordinate 23,917 of NZ_VOYU01000019.1, read as the reverse complement.
TAATTGTTCTTCGGTAAATTGCATCTTATCTTCCTGTACATCAATCAAATGCTTCCATCCAGTTTGAAAATGATTAGAACTGAATGAAAGCTTGATTTTGATCCTGATTGTTCGGCATTAATTTAGAGTTAATCGTTACGTCATTTAACTTGCATGCTGCGTGGATTGTTTCGCAATCTCTTGATTTCTTAATAAGAAACGCTGAATTTTTCCGCTTGGAGTTTTCGGTAGTTCTTGAACAAACTCCACCAATCGTGGATAAGCATGTGCAGATAGGCGCTTTTTCACAAATTGCCCCAGCTGCTCCGCTAATTCTTCTGACGCTGTGACATGCTCAGCTAAAATCACAAAAGCTTTTACGATTTCTGTCCGATCTGGATCAGGCACACCAATGACCGCAGCTTCAATCACTGCATCATGCTCAAGTAAAGCACTTTCTACATCGAATGGCCCGATACGATAACCTGATGTGGTAATCACATCATCATTACGACCAACGAAGCTCATACTGCCATCTGCGTGTAATTCTGCGGTATCACCCGTGAGGTAATAATGTTTTACAAAGGGTGACTTACGACTTTCTTTATAGCCACCAAACCACATCATCGGTGATTGACTGATATCGACAGCCAGTACTCCTGGCGTTCCTGCAGCTAGCTCTTGCCCTTGTTCATCAACAACCGCCACGCGATATCCCGGACTGGCATAACCTGCGACACCTGCGCGAATATAATGTTGTAAACCATGGTGATTACACACCACCATACCAACTTCAGTCTGACCATAATGGTCAAAGATCGGTGCATCGAGGACTTGTTTAAACCAACGGAACACTTCAGGGTTAAGCGGCTCACCAGCGCTACTGACGACTCGAAATTTACCTTTGAGTTTTGCCATTTGTTCAGGATCAGCTGCCATCATCATCCGATACGCTGTCGGTGCGCCTGCAAGGTTCGTCACCTTGTAGTCATCTACAATCTGACACAAACTATCAATGCTAAAACCACCTTCGTAAAAGAGTGTTGCATGTCCAAGTAAAAGTGGTCCAGTGATTCCATAATACAAACCATAAGCCCAACCCGGATCGGCAATATTCCAAAACGAATCATCTTCACGCAGTCCTACCGCATTTTTCATATATTGACCAAAAGCGATCAAAGCTTTAAGCGGGACTTCTAAAGGTTTTGCGGGACCTGTAGTACCTGAAGTAAACATTAGAAGAAATGGATCATTGATGCTCTGTAGGACAATTTCACAATCTGTAGACTGTGCGTTTACTTCATCCCAAAAGTTTAAATCTCCCTGTTGAATCCCTTGACCCGCTCGATCTGCAACAGTAACGATTTGGGGACAATGTGCAACTTCATCTAATTTACTACGATTACCAACATCGCTAATCACCAATTTGCTTTGTGCAAGGTGTAAACGATGTTCAATGGCTTTGGGGCCAAAGGCGGTAAATAGCGGTTGATATACAGCACCTATTCGCCAAGCCCCTAAAATCACCACAAGTAATTCAACTGTACGAGGTAATAAACCCGATACACGATCACCCTTTTGCACACCCTGTGACTTTAAAAAATTGGCAAATTGGCTCGACCACTGTTGCAGCTCTACAAAGGTATACTGTTCTTTCCGCCCATCTTTGCCTTGCCAATACAGTGCAACCTTATCTTGATCAATCGCATGACGGTCGCAGCATTCATAACATGCATTTAATTGCTCTAAAGAGCCTGATAACATTTCTTTGGCAGCATGATTTAAGTCAAATGCCTTTGCAACATCTTGATAATTCGACATCTTCTCTACCTCAGTCTCAATTTATTGTTATTCCGACACGAGTGTTAGTATTTTTAGCCATCCCTAGGCTAGATTGGTGTTCAAAGCGATTAAGCATCCTTAGGTAAGTATTGCTGCACAATGCTTGAAAAATCTAAGTGTGCATTACCTTGTAAACACAGCTGTTGATACATCTGCTGAACCAGTCCACCTAAAATAATCGGCTGTTTGACTTGTCCTGCGGCTTCTACAGCCAATCCTAAATCTTTCAACATCAACTGCGTTGCAAAACCATCGGTATAGCCACGTCCTGCAGGTGCATTTGCTGAAATACCCGGCCATGGATTACATACATCCGAACTCCAGCAACGTCCGCTCGAACTATTCACCACACCCGCTAAGGCCTGAGGATCAATCCCCAGACGCGCACCGAGCGCCATACCTTCAGCAACGGCTGCCATGGAAATACCAAGAATCAAGTTATTGCAAATTTTCGCAATTTGACCTGCACCCACATCACCACAATGCACAATGTTTTTACCCATGTGGCCCAATACCGCTTTGGTTTTTTCAAAGGTTTGATCATCTGAACCGACCATAAAGGTTAATGTACCTGCCTGAGCACCAATAGTTCCGCCTGAAACAGGGGCATCACAGATTTTTATCTGATGTGCAGCACCCACCTCAGCTATATCCTTAATGGTTTGCGGATCAATGGTACTGCTATCGATACATAAGCTTCCTGCTTTCATTACCGCCAATACACCATTTTCTCCCAAGTACACCTCTTTGACATGCTTGGCAGCAGGCAACATGCTAATCAAGACATCTGCTTGTTTCGCGGCATCTTGTGGGCTGTGGCAAACGATGCCACCTGCTTCAGTAAAATGCTGAATCGCAATTTCACTTAAGTCGAAACCGTAAACCGTAAAACCTGCTTTGAGTAGGTTTTGGGCCATTTTTCCGCCCATGTTTCCTAAACCGATAAAGGCAATATTCATCCTTGAACTCCTAAATTAACGTAGGTTAATGGTGGTATTCACTTCACCTTTTTCTTGTGTATCTTCGAACCAACGACTGGTGATGGTTTTAGTTTGTGTATAGAACTGAACTGCTTGCTTACCATATGGACCTAAGTCACCCAGTTTTGAACCACGCGATCCTGTAAAACTAAAGAAAGGTACAGGTACAGGAATTGGAATATTGATACCCACTTGACCAATATCGATATCGCTTTGGAATTTACGAGCAACTGCACCACTTTGTGTAAACAGTCCAACACCGTTGCCGAATGGATTAGCATTAATCAATTCAATCGCCTGCTCTAAAGTATCAACATGAATAATGGCTAATACGGGTCCAAAGATCTCTTCGGTATAGATGCGCATATCGGTTGAAACTTGATTAAAAATCGTTGCTCCGACAAAGTTTCCTTGCTCATAGCCAATGACTTGAACATCACGACCATCCAGCAACAGTTCTGCGCCTTGTTCTACACCGCTTTGAATTAAATCCAGTACACGTGCTTTTGCGCGAGGTGAAATAACTGGGCCAATATCGGTATTCGGCTCATGCCCTGCATTGACCTTCAGCGTTTTGGCTTTTTCAACCAGTTCATTGACCCATTCTTTACTTTCACCAACCATGACAGCAACCGACAAAGCCATACAACGCTGACCTGCCGCACCGAATGCTGCACCAACGAGGGCATTTAAAGTTTGTTCTTTATTGGCATCCGGCATTACCACGACATGGTTTTTGGCCCCCATCATCGACTGCACACGTTTTCCATGCTGTCCTGCAAGGTTATATACATGTGTACCAACGGCTGTAGAGCCTACAAATGAAATGGCCTTAATAGCTTGATGTGTACATAAACGATCAACAACGTCCTTACCACCATGCACTACGTTCAATACACCTGCTGGAATACCGGCTTCAATCGCAAGTTCGACAAGCATCATGGTCGATAATGGATCTTGTTCAGATGGCTTTAGAACAAAGGTATTTCCACTGACAATAGCCATTGGGAACATCCACAGTGGAATCATCGCAGGAAAGTTAAATGGCGTAATTCCTGCACATACACCCAAAGGTTGTTGCAAGGTATAGGTATCCACACCACGTGCCACACCTTCTATATATTCGCCCATTTGAAGTGTGCCAACCGAACACGCATGCTCAACGACTTCTAAACCACGTTGAATATCACCTTCAGCATCTGCAAGTGTCTTTCCTTGCTCAGCAGTCAGTACGCGGGCAATCTCTTTCATATTGCTACGGATGAGATCTTGTAGCTTCAGCATAATGCGCATACGTGCTTGAACAGGCGTTAAGCGCCATGTTTTAAAAGCCTCTTGCGCTGAAGCAATCGCTGCATCCACTTCTTCCATAGTCGCCATTGGAACACGACCCAAAACCTCTTGAGTTGCAGGATTTAGAATGTCTTGCCACTCTGTAGTGTTTGACTCTATAAATTTACCGTTAATTAATAATTTAGCCGTCGCTGACTGAATATTTGACATTGTGTTCATGACCTCTCCATAGGCACTTATTGTTTTGTACTGACTTAGAAAATATCCAAAAGCCTTATATTTATATTTTCCAATTCACTTCAAACTAGCAAAGAAAATTTTGACTACCAATAGAGATTCACGCACGATTGATGTGCAAATATGCACAGGGATGACAATAACAATGAAAGTAGATTGGGATCATTTACAGTATTTTTTGGTTTTGGCTCGTGCGAAAACCCTAACCAATACCGCACGTATTATCGGTGTTGAGCACAGTACGGTTTCTCGACGTATACATGCGCTAGAACTGGCTTTAGGCACACCATTATTTAAACGTGAAGCCACAGGTTATGAGCTCACTTTAGAAGGTTTGGCACTGGTTCCTCGCGTTGAACAAATGGAACAGGCATTTTTACAAATCGAAAAACCTAACCAACCTATGCAAGGTCGTGTGCGAATTGGCACACCCGAAGGGTTTGGAACAGCATTTTTGACACAGCTCTTGGCAGAATTGTCCAAAAAATACCCCTTGCTGACTATCGACCTTATTCCTGTGCCGAAAATGATCAAGCTTTCACATCGTGAAGCAGATATTGTTATTTCCATCGATCGACCAAAATCAGGCCCCTATATCATTACTCGACTGGCAGACTATTGTTTAAAGATTTATGGCAGTAAAGAATACTTAAAAAATACGCAACCCATTCATACATTAGAAGATTTAAAATCACATACCTTTGTGAATTATATAGATGATTTAGTCTATAGCCCTGAACTGTATTGTTTAGAACGTTTACCTATTCAGCTCAATGCAAACTTTAGAAGTAGTAGTATTTTGGCTCAACAAATTGCCGTGAGTGCGGGTGCAGGATTGGCAATATTGCCCAAGTTTTTGGCCGAGGAAAAACCCGAATTAGAACAAGTCTTGGCGCAAGATGTTCGTTTTGTGCATACCTTTTGGATGCTGACCTTAGTCGATTTACAACATGAGCCACGCATTAAGCTAGTCTGGGACTTTTTGAGAAAAAGAACTGACCAATATCATAGTTTATTAATGGATTAAGAAATGAAGCTACCTTCCAAACTATAACTGTTATAGAAATTTAGATGAATGTTGTATCTATGCTTTCAAGCGATATACCCTAATAATCACCTATAACCACTAGGGATTTAGAGTACATCTTATGAGCAATCAAGAGCCTAAAAAACCGCAAAAATATGCAGACAGTGAAATTTCAGATAAGGCTTTTAAGCGTGCCATTATTTGGTTCTCGATCTATGTGCTTTTATTCTGTATTGGTGTAGCGTTTGTCGTTGGTGCAGATAATTCCTATCTACCTTAAGCGATAATCTATTCGCTTATTGCAACTCGCTATTGCATGTATATCTTACATTTCATGTTCGCTCATGATCAGATCATATTGAATTGATTATTAGGCCAATTAATTTGGTTTTAAATTTAAAAAAAGCTTGTAAGTCTAGATTTACAAGCTTTTTGCATTTTTAAAGTGATCAAATCACAGCTATAAAATTACTTGCCCATCTGAATCGCTTATGCAGGACTTTGCATTTTAACTTGGTGCTGTAGATGCGTTTGAATATATTCACCGTAGACCGACATTTTTTCAAAGATGTGTTCTGAATAAAACATGTCTTCTACCAAGACTTGCGCACGGTCAAATTCATATAAACTTAATCGTTGTAAAATTTTGGCGTTAATGACCGAAAATTTTTGGCATAAATCGATATATTGCTGATCTTTGTCTTTAAATAGCAGCTTTAACATATTGATTTTATTTAGATCAAAGTCAATCAGTTCAGCTTTATCCGCCAATACATGGATTTCAACATCTAAAAATTCAGCGAGCTGTTTTAATTTTTCTAAGTCTATATGTAGATGTGTAATACAAATGATTTTGGAAACTTTCGGATTACATAAGCTATTGATCAAACTAAAATAGAAGTATTCTGCTGGCGATAGTTGTTCATTATGTAGCTCAATATAGACATTTAGTCCCGATAAAACATCATCAACTTTAAATGCGCTAAGTTTAGCCTCCGCTTGATAATAACGATTTAATATCGCAACATTTTCAGGGCTTTGTGGTGTAGCGTAGATCACCTTCTGATTCAAATTCGCTAAAATAAAGGGTGCAAATAAAAAAGCAGCATTTTCAGCCTTGGCGTGCATATGCTCCTGACAAATACTGACATAGCCCACTTGCTGTACTTGTCGCAAAATTCGACTGCGTAACAGCACCGCTTCTAAATTAGTATGCTTTTGTTGCAGCAGATGCAGCGTTGAATCTGTCAATGGAACATCCACCAGTAAATGTTGTAACAGTTCTAATTCACTGGCTTTAAACATACTCAACTCCCTAACTTCCATACCATTTGACGCCACAAGTGTTGTTGTCAATACACCTTATAAAAAATTCAAGCTTAAAACTAGATACAGCGAATTTGAAAAAACATATAACAGTACAGCCTCATCTGTTATAAAAATATAATGCACAATTAATTTTACTGATATATTTATAACAGAATCTTGTCTTGTTGATGACTATGTATAAATCGGAACAGCTTGCTCAGCACCTACGTCAACTGATTGAAAATGGCACTTTAAAAGCGCACGAAAAGCTCCCGTCTTTACGTGAACAAGTGCAGTTGTGCGGTTTTAGTTTGATCACGGTCATGAATGCTTATCAGGAGTTAGAATCGCGTGGCTTAATCTATGCACGTGAAAAATCAGGCTACTATGTAGCGCAAGGCTTAGTCGAAATAGAGGCTGAACAAACTCAAATCGTGTCTTTAAACACCCCCATTGAAATTAACTCTCTGGTCTTTAAGTATTTAAAATCGATACAAGATGAAAAAATCGTTCCATTGGGTTCAGCCTTTCCAGCTCAAGACATTGTTTTTTCTAAAAAGCTAACCCAAATCATGGGGCAAATTTCCCGAAATCCCAAAAGTTACGATGCCATTGATAATCTTCCACCCGGTAATTTAGCTCTACGTAAGTTGGTTGCACAGCGTTATTGCATGCAAGGCATAGCCACTGACCCAGAGGATATTGTGATTACCTCAGGCTGTATGGATGCACTGAATCTTTCCTTACAGGCCATTGCCTCACCGGGTGATTATATTGTGTTACAGCAAAATATTTTCTATGGCGCCTTGCAAGCTGCAGAGCGCTTAGGCCTTAAAGTGGTGACCTTACCTGAACATCCACAAGACGGTTTTGATTTAACCGCGTTTGAACATATTTTAAAAACTTATCCCGTCAAAATTTGTTGGCTGATGCTGAATTCGCATAATCCTGTGGGCTTTACAGTGAGTGATGAAATCAAGCAAAAAATTGCCGTGCTCTTACACCAATATCATGTGTATTTAATTGAGGACGATGTGTATGAAGAAATGCATTATGCGTCTAAGAAACCTGTTTCAATGAAATACTTTGACCAAAATAATATGGTCTTACATTGCTCTTCTTTTTCTAAAACGTTGGGCGCTGCATTTCGAGTGGGTTGGGTGCATGCAGGTAAATACTCTCAAGCGATTCAACACTTGCAGCTTATGAGCACGATTTCCGTCAATACCTTATTGCAAAATGCCTTGGTGGAATTTATTTCAAATTATCATTATGAAAAACATTTACGGGTCCTAAGAAAAAGTCTACAGCAACACAAATTACAGTTTTACCGTTATTTGGAAAGCCGCCTACCGACTGGATGCAAATTACAATATCATCCAAGTGGTTATTTTCTTTGGTTAAAACTACCAGAAAACGTTGAAAGTATGGCAATCTATGAAGCCCTAATTCACCAGCAGATCGGTGTTGCTCCAGGCCGTTTATTTAACGTATCAGAAGCCAAAACTCAATATATCCGTTTAAATTGTTCCTTTGCATGGAAGGATGAGATTCAACAGGCTTTAGATGCCCTCCTTAGTACAATCTCTGCACTTTCCTCAGATCAGATGAATATTTGACAATTTTTATTGTCATTATTATGCTCAAACAGATATTGTTCAAATACATATATTTGTTGTTGAGATCACAATGAATTCATTCAATATTTACCAAAATTCAAAAAACAAATAGGTTAGTTCATGGAAGATCAAAAACACAGTCAACGCATACATGCCTTTAGTTCGGATGTACTCACAGATCTGGATGCTGTGGGGATTGCACAGCTCATCAAATCTAAAGAAGCCTCTGTACAGGAAATAACACAAGCGGCCATTGCACGTGCGGAACAAGTCAATCCGTATCTAAATGCCATTGAATTGGACTGTTTTCAGCGTGCTTTAGAGCAAAATCAATATGTTGAACATGGTCTATTTGCGGGCGTCCCTTTTTTCTTTAAAGATAATCTAGATTATCAAGGATTGCCATCACGCCATGGTTCAAAGGCCATAGGTTCAAAACCAGCCGATCGTAATCCTCAAATTAGCCAACAAATCTTAGATCAAGGGTTTGTCGTATTAGGAAAATCTAAGCTCCCTGAATTTGGTCTAAATGCCAGTACCGAATATAAAGATGGCTCAGCCACCTATAACCCTTGGAATCTAAGTTATTCCTGCGGCGCGTCTTCTGGCGGTTCTGCAGCTCTCGTTGCAGCCGGTGTAGTGCCGATTGCCCATGCCAATGATGGCGGTGGTTCAATTCGTATCCCTGCTGCATGCTGCGGTTTGATTGGATTAAAGCCTAGCCGTGGCCGTACTTATGACAGTGAAGCAGCAGGCTCTCTTCCGATTAATATCATCAGTGAAGGTGTTTTAACCCGTAGCATACGAGATACAGCGCATTTTTATGCAGGAATGGAGTCAAGTTATTACAATAAAAAACTGCCACGAATAGGCATGATTCATGGCCCTTCTAAACGTCGCCTACGCATAGGCTTAGTCCCGCAATCGATTACAGGGCAAATAGATAGCGAAACAACTACAACCTTAATGCATAGCGCAGCACTCTTGGAAAAATTAGGTCATCATGTTGAAGAACTTCAGTTACCTTTTTCCTTAAGCTTTGTTGAAGATTTTAGTGAATATTGGGGGATGTTGTCCTTTTTACTGAGTACCTTTGGCAAGAAAATCTTTGGCGCTGACTTTAATCCAAAAGAGTTAGATCACTTAACCGTTGGTTTATCGAAGTTGTATAAAAAGAACTTTTATAAAACCCCGCTATTTCTGTATCGATTAAAGAAAATGCAGCAACAATATCGTGAAATCTTTAAGCATTATGACGTTTTGCTATCGCCTGTACTTGCACATACCACACCTAAAATTGGCTATTTGTCACCTCAATTACCGTTTGACCAGTTATTCGAACGTATACAGAACTATGTGACTTTTACCCCTATCCAAAATGTGGTGGGTGCGCCGGGTATGTCGATTCCTATGGGAGAAACGCAAAACGACGGACTACCGATCAGTATGCAAATATCAGCCGATGTCGGTGATGAAAAAACCTTGATTGAACTGGCGTATGAAATTGAAGAAGCTCAGCCATGGCGACGTATTCAAGATATGCCTCGAACTGCTTAACAAACCAATCAAAGAGTTAAAAAAGGGAGCTGATTGACTCCCTTTTTTATTTTCAAATCTGCGAATCAAAGCTTTTTAATAGATCACTGTTTAAATACAAGATGCTTAATTAAAATGATACGTCAGTCCTGCATATACCGCCCGACCTTCACCAGGTGTTAAACGAGCAGGATCTTTGCCGGCATCGTTATAGCTCGGTGTCACGGTAGATGCATATTTTTTATTAGCCATATTTCTGAAATCCAACCAAGCCATATACTGTTTTTGCGGTTGAATATAGCCGAACGATGCTCCCCAAATTTGCCAATCTTTTGCGTAGAAACTATTGGCATAGTCGGTTGCGACCTTTGCGGCATAAAGTGTATTCACCGCAGCATAAAAGCCTAAAGGATGTTCGTATTTCAGTTCAGCCTGATAGATGTGTTTTGGTATACCTGCAAGCTCATTTTTTCCAAATACCGCATCATTTTTATAGTGAAAATCATTCAAGGTATAGGCTTGTTTTAGTTGAACCTGTCCATATGTATCATTTTGCCAAAGTGAACTGTTTAAACCGACTTCAATCCCTTGATGGATGGTGTCTGAAGCATTCGATTCGTAAATTATCGGATTAGGCTCTGGTTGGATTTCAACAGCCAACAGTTCATTTTTAACCTGTGAATAGTAATATGCAATATTCCACTCACCCAGTGCATGTTGACCACGCCCACCTAGTTCAAGAGTATTCGCTGTCTGACTATTCAAATGAATCGGAGCATTTTGGCGTCCCGTCGCTGCGCCACTTTCATCGGGGAACTTTTGATCCGAACCCCAAATTAAAGCCCATGGATGTGGTGCTTCTAAGCTTCGACTGACATTGGCAAAGAGCTGTGTTTCTGGTTTGATTTGATATCGGAAACCTAGCGATGGCAGGACATTCCATTCACGAATATTTTCTTTATGGCTCTGCACAGGCCATGTCACTTCACTTTCACGATGGGTGTACGCCAATGCAACTCGACTATCGAGCCAAAACTGTGGGTGTAGTGCCAAGGCATTGGCATAATGTAAAACATAGTCACCACCTTGGTAGGTATAATGCCGCGTTTCTGTACCCGCAGCATAGGCGCCTTGCGCTACACGCAAGCGTTCAACGACCTGACCATCTGGCAAATGCGTGGTACTACGAAAACCTAAAGTATTTTGGCTTTCATGCCCCCATAGCGTTCGGTCAAATTGGTAGTTAAATAAGGTAATGATATCGTCATAGTCAACATCGGTACTATACAAACCTTCTTGCAAATCCATCGGATAATGGTGATAGGCCAGACCCAACTGTAAACGATCACCCGAGTCCAAAGTCATATTGGTTTTATTCGCCAACCAAAGACTTCCCGGCTGCGGACGATTATTATTCAGCGAGATATTTTGGGCTACTGCTTGTTTTGGATTTTGTTCAATCTGTTGTTGGGTTAGACGTCCCGGCGTTTGGTGTTCAGTCTCTCGGTAACGCAGATAAAAACGTGTATCTAGGTTAGGGTTTATTTTATATCCCACATTGGCCGATAAACCTTTGCTCTGGCTTGAAGCATGATCTTGAAAACCGTCATCATCACTTTGTGTTAAGGAAAGATAATAATCTAAGTCACCGATTTGTTGTCCTGAGCTGATTTCACTTTTTTGATAACCGTGGCTACCCATTTCATGATGCACTGACAGTTTTGCTGCATTTTTTCCTGTTGGGCTTGCATAGTTAATTAGACCACCCAGGCTTAATGCGCCACGTGTTAAACCATTCGCCCCTCGTAAAACCTCTATATGGTCTACCCACAGCGGCTCAAGCAGTTCATAAGGTGTTCCTCCTGGCCCTGTAAATGGCAAATCATCTAAGGTTACATACAACCCTGAAGCATGCGCCCCCGGTGCGCGATTGATCCCCGAGCCACGTATCGACAGTTTTACCCCTTCATTTCCTGAAGATGCCGCGTAAATTCCCGGTTGATTTTTAAATAAATCAGCATTTGTTCGCTTGGGTACATCTTGAATGTCTGCTGCAACGATCGCATTGGTTGCACCATTTACTTTAGTCAATGCTTTTTTTATTTGATCATCCATTGAACTTTGTTCAACGTTAATGGTGATTTCAGGTAATACATTGCTATCTGCAACACTATATTGTGCCATTGCAGTAAGCATCATCAGGCTTAAAAGCTTAAGTGACGTGTTGTTATATTTGGAAAATTGAGGGACATCCATGATTGCGTCTTCTAAGTGAAACGAAATTGACGGCAAGGATTGTAGTGTGTTTTATCGTCATGTATGTATCAAAATATTTCAAAATTCATGATTTTTATCAATATCCTTCTTCGTATTTTTATATTCAAATGATTTGTTAAATGAAATAAAACAGATAATTATATTTTTTAGTCAAAAAATAAAAGTTTCTAAATAAGATAAAAGCCCTCAATCGGAGAAGATCAAGGGCGTGTATGGATTGAGAGCACGTATTGAAAGTTTTTCGGAAAATTAAATGTCAAAACCTGAACATACTTCCAATCCCGCTCTCGTTAAATTGATATTGAAATTTCTAAGGCAATTTAAATTTAACAATTCTCTGTAACGACATTAGAAGTTATACATCGCGACTGCATTGATTCGATTATCTTCACCTTTAGTACTGCCATTTGGCGCAGCGCCAAAAGCTTCACGTTCACCATAGACATATTCCAGACCTAAACTAATCGGCTTAACAGGGCTGTAAAATACATTTGCCCAAGCTTGCCACAAGTTTTTATTGGCCTTGGTTTTATCGACTAATGAGTTGACATAATCTGCATTATTATCTGCTTTCATATAACCATAGCCCAATGTTCCGCGCCATTGTGCTGAAATTTGTTGAGTTAAACCTACTGTAATCGAGTCAAATTCATTGGTGGCGATGATGTCTTTATCCGCATTGGTCACAAAACCTTGGTTGGTCCATGACACAAAACTACTGTCGCCTTTGACATGGTAATAATCCGCTTTGAGCACTGTTTTATCCGTCAAATCTAGCTTTGCGCCCAGACCAAGCCCCCATGCAGTTTCTGTATCCGTATCCGTTTTCTTTTCAGCACCCATCGCACGTGCGCTCAACATGAGTGTATCTGTCATTTTATGGTTTAAATGCGCTGTTAATGCAGGCAAACGCATATTTGAGCTGTCATCCTTAGAATCTTCTGCGGCGAGTACAAGATTTGTCTCTGGACTAAATTTGTGACTATAGCGAACTTGCGGTGTACGTTTAACAGCACCACCGACATAGCCCAACGCATCAATGGTTTCAGGCATATAATCAGGTACAGCAAAGTTAGACCATGTTTGCCCCACCAACCAATCACCATAGGTCAAATAGGCATGACGAATCCGCAGTCCATCATTTGCACCCAAAAAGTCGACTTCAATTTTACCGCCTACATCGCCCACTTGAGTCGGTGTTTTAAAGTCTAGTCCTAAACGTGTGGCAGCAAGTGTTGCTTTTAAACGATCTGAACTTTCAGCATTTCCTTCTAGCGGAACACTATTCATTTGGTTATACAGGCGAGATAAGCTGCCGCCTTCTGCCTGATAAGATGCATCTGCACGCACATTGCCATACAAGCTAAACTCAGCGCCCGATTTGGTATTTAAACTCAGGCTCGGTGTTTGAGTTGTTTTTTGAGTCTGGGCAGCAACTACAGGTCGTTGTTTTACATCTTTGATTTCACTCGACAAGGTGTTTTGCTGTTGAACATATTGCTGCATCATGGCTTTTAACGCTTTGACTTCTTCACGCAACTGTTCAACTTCAGCCTCGCTGACTGCCGCATGTGTCCACATGGGGAAGACAGCTGCACAAGCCAGTAGCATCGGTTTAAATTTAAAGGTTTTTTTGACTAAATTTAGCTTTTGAGTTTTCATCCTGACCTCGATTTGGGCGATGCCCTTTCCTTATTTTTTTGTCACAATTTCCCACTAGCCCTCATGCTGTGCATCAGGGCCTGGAAACTAAAATTTTGGGGTAATGTTAAATCTTTAAATACCGGCTTAATTCGCTGGATTTTTAATGGCTTGTGTATTGAGCTTTGGCAATTGACCTTGAGTAGATGCCTCTACTGACGCTTGTAAATTCACCATAAAAATTGCTAAAGCAGCTACGACACCCGGAATGGCAATCACCAAGAAGTTCATTTGATGCGGCAAATTCATGGTTAACAGCGCACCAGTAAGTACCGGTCCAACGATTGCACCAATTCGTCCAATCCCCGATGCCCAGCCCATACCTGTAGAACGTACCTTGGTTGGATAGTATTGTGCGACAAAGGTATAAAGTAGGATTTGCGAACCGATGGTAGCTGCACCTGCAACAGCAATTAAGGTATACAGAACCATTTGCGGACTGTTAAAGCCCAGTAAGATTAAAGCCACCGCGCCACACATGAACATGATGCTCAGTACTTTTTTAATATGGAATCGGTCTGCAAAAGCACCACCACCAATAGCACCTACCATTCCACCAATATTCAGTGCAAAGAGGAAAATCATACTTGCACCAAGCGAATAGCCGGCTTGAATCATCAATTTTGGTAACCAACTTCCAAGTGCATAAACCATCAATAAGCACATGAAAAATGCAATCCAGAACATGAACGTACTGAAACTACGGCCTTGTTGAAATAATGCTTTTAACGGAGCTTTGTCTTCTTCAGAAATTTCATTGAGTACAAATTGAGTATCTGTTGTAAGGACTTGTTCAGGCGCAATTTTAGAGACAATCGTTCGAGTCGTATCTGTTTGATGCTTTGAGGTTAAATACATCAATGACTCAGGGAGGAATTTCCAGATTAAAGGCAGTGCAAGACATGGAATAATTGCAATATAAAACATGATTTTCCAGCCATATACAGGCACTAACCAAGCACCCAATAATGCTGAAGCCATACCACCAATGGCATAACCACTAAACATTAGTGCAACCAAGGTGCTACGTATACGTTTAGGCGCGTATTCTGTCATTAATGCCACAACGTTCGGCATAACGCCACCGATGCCTAGACCGGCAAGAAAGCGTAAAATACCAAACTCAACTGGAGTACTTGCAAAAGCGCCGCAGAAGGTAAAACCACTAAAAATACCGACGCAGATCATAATGGTTTTTTTACGACCAATTTTATCGGACAGTGTGCCAAAACACATGGCACCAAACATCATGCCAAATAAAGCCGTACTTGCCAGTAAGCCGGCTTGTACCGCAGATAAGGACCATTCTTGCATCAACAACGGTAAGGCAACGCCATAGATCACCAAGTCATAACCGTCAAAAATAATAATCAAAAGACACCAAATCAAAACACCCCAATGAAATGGCGTAAATTTGGCTTCATCAACCAAGGTATTAATATTAATTTTCTGGTTTTGCATAGCCCACCTCCTAATTGTGAAGCTTGTAAAATTCGCTTTTCACAATGAATAAGTCGGTGCTTAATGTCCAAAACCGATTAGGCATGTTTGTATACCTAAAAAGTTGAATACAAATTAATCCCTTGATTCCGCTTTATTTAAACAGATCATTTCATAACTGCAGTTCATCTGAACGTCTAGCGACAGCATACTCAAAACACAGCACGATCATATGGAATCGCTTCTAAATCATATACTTGATAAACACTATCAAATAAACCACGAATATCTTCGCTCTCATCCATATGACGCACAGCCATAAATACAGGGCTAATCGCGGCTTCATCTAAGATAGGAACAAAGGTTAAATGTGTTAATTGCACACTTTGGGCACTCATTGGGGTGATACAAACTCCTTCATTCGCTGCAACAAAGCCTAGTGCCAGTTGTAATTCACGTACTTCACGTACTTTTTTAGGTTCCAAACCATACTCTGAAAATATGCCACGCACTTGGGTCGAAAAGTTTGGTTTGTTGTGATTTGGGTAAAAAATCAATTGCTGATCGATCAGATCTGCAAGATATACCCCTTCCTTTTTTTGTGCCAAAGGGTGACTAGCGTGTAAGGCTACTACTAAGCGTTCTTCTCGCAGTAAAACCCGTTTGATCGCGGGGTCTGAAATACGCAAACGCCCAAAGCCGACATCTATACGACCTTCCTTTAATGCTTTGATTTGTTCTGTGGTGGCCATTTCCTCCATTTCTATTTTTAAATGTGGATGTTGTTGTTTGAATAAATACAAAATATTCGAGAGTAAACCAAACAATAAAGAGCTCACAAAACCGATTGTCACTGTTCTTTCTGTCAAACCGATTCGTTTCGTCATCGATTTAATTTCTTCTGCATTAGACAAAAGTTTTAAAGCATGATGATAAAAAAATTGACCTGCTTCTGTAGTCTTAAGCGGACGGCTACCTCGTTCAAATAACTGAATTCCAAGCTCATGTTCCAAATTTTGAATCTGCCGACTCAAAGGTGGTTGAGCTATATATAGTTTTTCTGCCGCTTTGGTAAAACTCTGCTCTTCAACCACCGCGACAAAGTATCTTAAGTGTCTTAGTTCCATGGTTATCGATACCTATTAAGTATAATAAAATGCAAATTTGATCTTCGACGTGAAGATTTTATTCTTTTAAGGTATATCACATAGACAGGATTAAGCAAATTTAATCCCATCCAACAGATCAAAACATCGTGCAGTGCATTACCTGAAAGAAGCTTCAGCCGCTACACGAAACAACTTAAAAAGTATTGTTAGACAACCAAACAAGGAACGTGGCAGCCAAAGACCTCTTTTATCGAGTGATAGCCACCCATACTTAAATGCATACTTAAGGAGATATAGTATGAACCGTCAAGAGATTGATGTTCTGGTTAAACATATGAACGTAGATACAGCGACAGGGCCTGTTGACCAACGTGTACAGCAAGTTGTGGTACGTTTATTGGGTGATTTATTCCAAGCGATTGAAGATCTAGATATTACTCAAACTGAACTATGGAAAGGTCTAGAGTATTTTACAGATGCAGGTCAAGCGAACGAATTGGGTCTTTTAGCCGCAGGTTTAGGTTTAGAGCACTATCTTGATTTACGTGCGGATGAAGCTGATGCGAAAGCAGGTATTACAGGTGGTACACCACGTACCATTGAAGGCCCTTTATATGTGGCTGGCGCACCTGAATCAGTGGGCTTTGCTCGTATGGATGATGGTACGGAAACCGATAAAATTCCAACACTGTTTATTGAAGGTACAGTAACAGATACCGAAGGCAACATCATTGAAGGCGCTAAAGTTGAAATTTGGCATGCCAACAGCCTAGGTAACTATTCTTTCTTTGATAAGTCTCAATCTGACTTTAACCTTCGCCGTACGATTCTTTCTGACCAAGACGGTAAATATGTTGCACAAACTACGATGCCCGTTGGTTATGGCTGCCCTCCAGAAGGTACAACTCAATTTGTTTTAGACAAATTAGGCCGTCATGGTAACCGTCCATCGCATGTACATTATTTTATCTCTGCACCAGGTTACCGCAAGTTAACCACTCAATTCAACATCGAAGGTGATAAATACCTTTGGGACGACTTCGCCTTTGCAACTCGTGATGGTCTGGTAGCAACTGCTGTTGATATCACAGACGAAGCTGAAATTGCGCGTCGTGGTCTAAACCAACCGTTTAAGCACATTAGCTTTAATGTTGAGTTAGTTAAAGAACAAGCAGCAGCACCAAATACTGAAGTAGATCGTCGACGCGCTAGCGCTTAATTACTCACTCAAAGGAAGCCGAGCTGTCTCATCCTAGTATGACAACTCGGCGACTATCCCCTCATTGGACAGTCGGAGAATGGACATGCCACGTATTCCTGTAATTAACACCAGCCATCTAGATCGTATTGATGAACTTCTTGTCGATAATTTTGACACTGGTGAATTTAAACTGCACCGCTCAGTATTTACTGATCAAGCGTTATTTGATCTTGAAATGAAATACATTTTTGAAGGTAACTGGGTGTATTTGGCACATGAAAGCCAAATTCCAAATAACAATGATTATTACACGACTCATATCGGTCGCCAGCCGATCATCATTGCACGTAACCGTAATGGTGAACTGAATGCCATGATCAATGCCTGCTCACACCGTGGCGCACAGTTATGTCGTTATAAAAAAGGCAACAAAGCAACCTACACCTGTCCATTCCATGGTTGGACTTTTAATAACTCAGGTAAATTGCTCAAAGTTAAAGACCCTGCTGAAGCGGGTTATTCAGATTGCTTTAACCAAGATGGTTCACATGACTTGAAAAAAGTCGCGCGCTTTGAAAGTTATAAAGGCTTTTTATTTGGTAGCTTAAATCCTGATGTGCCAAGCCTTGAAGAATTCTTAGGTGAAACCACCAAAATTATCGACATGATCGAAGGTCAGTCGGAAAATGGTTTGGAAGTTTTACGTGGTTCATCTACCTATACCTATGAAGGTAACTGGAAACTGACAGCTGAAAATGGCGCAGATGGCTATCACGTATCAGCCGTGCATTGGAACTATGCAGCAACCACTCAGCACCGTAAAGAAGCGCAAGCCGCAGATAATATTCGTGCCATGAGTGCGGGTTCTTGGGGCAAGCAAGGCGGTGGTTCTTATGGTTTTGACAGTGGTCACATGTTGTTATGGACCCAATGGGCAAACCCAGAAGACCGTCCAAACTTTAGCAAAGCCGATGAATATACTGAAAAATTCGGCGCGCCGATGTCGAAATGGATGATCGAGCGTTCACGTAACTTATGCCTTTATCCAAACGTTTATTTGATGGATCAATTCGGTTCACAAATTCGCGTTTTACGCCCGATTTCTGTCAATAAAACTGAAGTCACCATTTACTGTATCGCCCCTGTTGGTGAAGAGCCAGAAGCACGTACACGTCGTATTCGTCAATATGAAGACTTCTTTAATGCTTCAGGCATGGCAACACCTGATGATTTAGAAGAATTCCGTGCCTGCCAAGCAGGTTATGCAGGGATTGAACTGGAATGGAACGACATGTGCCGTGGTTCAAAACACTGGATTCATGGACCGGATGATGCAGCCAATGAAATTGGATTAAAACCACTATTAAGTGGCATCAAAACGGAAGATGAAGGTCTTTACCTTGCTCAGCATCAATATTGGTTAAAAACCATGAAACATGCCATTGCTGAAGAAAAAGAATTGACAGAACAAGTCGCAAATGAACAAGGAGATGTCGCATGAATGCAACTGCACATTTAGACAGCGTAAGCATTGAAGCTGTATCTCAGTTCCTCTACCGCGAAGCGCGTTTTTTAGATGATGAAAAGTGGGATGAGTGGCTAGAGTGCTATGCCCCATCTGCATCATTTTGGATGCCGGCTTGGGATGACGATGACCGCCTAACGGAAGATCCGCAGTCTGAGATTTCTTTGATTTATTATCCAGACCGCCAAGGTTTAGAAGACCGTGTCTTCCGCATTAAAACTGAGCGTTCATCTGCCACGATGCCAGATACCCGAACCAGCCATAACATTAATAACGTCGAGATTATTGAACGTGATGGCGACAAAGTGACGGTGCGTTTTAACTGGAACACCTTAAGTTTCCGCTACAAAACCAACTATAGCTACTTTGGCATGTCACGTTATGAAATTGATTTTTCAGGTGAGCAGCCAAAAATCCTCAGCAAATATGTTGTTCTGAAAAACGATTATATCAACCAAGTTATTGATATTTATCACCTCTAAAAGCTTATTTTACTAAGCAAGGTTTTACTTTCAGCCAGAAGGATATTTGGCTGAAAGGACACGTTATACCAGATTTTCAAAAGGATATTCAGCCATGTCAAACCATAATGTTGCACTTCAATTTGAAGATGGCGTTACTCGTTTTATTAGTGTTGCTCAAGGTGAAACCCTATCCGACGCAGCCTATCGTCAAAAAATCAATATCCCTCTAGATTGCCGTGATGGCGCATGTGGGACATGCCGTGCATTTTGTGAGTCGGGAACTTACGACATGCCTGAAGAATCTTATATCGAAGACGCTTTAACCCCCGAAGAAGCTGAGCAAGGTTATATTTTAGCTTGCCAATGTCGTCCAAGTTCAGATGCGGTTTTCCAAATCAGTGCATCATCTGACGTGTGTAAAACTGAAATTCATGAGTTTCAAGGCACATTGTCTCGTGTTGAAAATATGTCGGATTCTACGATTACCTTTGATATTCAACTGGATGAAGATCAACCTGACATTAACTTCTTGGCAGGTCAATACGTCAATGTCGGCATTCCGGGGACTGAAGAAACACGTTCGTATTCGTTTAGTTCAAAGCCGGGCAATCGTTTTACAGGCTTCGTGGTTCGTAATGTCCCTGAAGGAAAAATGAGTACCTTCCTGAGTGCCAATGCGAAAGCCGGCGACAAAATGACCTTCAAAGGTCCTTTTGGTAGTTTTTATCTGCGTAATATCGTCCGCCCTGTGGTCATGCTTGCAGGTGGTACAGGTATTGCGCCGTTTATGTCCATGTTACAAGTGCTTGAAGAAAAAGGTTCTGAACAACCTGTTCGTCTTGTATTTGGCGTAACCAATGACTTTGACATCGTGGCAAAAGACAAGCTCGATGAATTACAAAGCAAACTCCCCTGGTTCGAATACCGTACTGTGGTCGCTCACCCTGAGTCACAGCATGAACGTAAAGGCTATGTGACCAGTCATGTTGAAAAAGATTGGTTAAACAACGGCGATGTAGATATTTATCTCTGTGGTCCTGTACCGATGGTTGAAGCGGTACGTAGCTGGTTAGATACAGAAGGCGTTAAACCTGCAAACTTCTTGTTTGAAAAATTCTCAGCAAATTAAGGAAGAATAGTTTAATGTCAGAACAAGCGAGATTTAGCAATAAAGTTGTCATTGTAACCGGTGCCGCTCAAGGTATCGGTCGTGGAGTCGCACTACAAGTGGCCCGAGAAGGCGCTCAAGTGGTGTTGGCAGATCTTTCAGATTTTGTTGAAGATACGCTGAACGATATTCAAGCCCATAATGGCGATGCCATTATTGTTAAAGCCAATCTTGAAACATATTCAGGCGCTCAATTAGTTGCTACCCAAGCCATTAAAAAATATGGCCGAATTGATATCTTGATCAATAACGTCGGAGGTGCGATTTGGATGAAGCCCTTCCAAGAGTTTTCAGAAGAAGAAATCGTTAAGGAAGTTAATCGTTCATTATTTCCAACTATGTGGTGCTGCCGAGCCGTGTTACCTGAAATGATTAAAAATCAGCAAGGGACGATTGTAAATGTATCTTCTATTGCAACCCGTGGTATTAACCGTGTGCCATATTCAGCGTCAAAAGGTGGGGTCAATGGCTTAACCGCTGCACTCGCTTTTGAGCATGCCAAAGATGGTATTCGAGTCAATGCCGTAGCCACAGGTGGCACAGAAGCGCCACCACGGAAAGTACCAAGAAACGCAAACCCATTGTCAGATCATGAAAAACAATGGATGCAAGACGTGGTCGATCAAACCATTGACCGTACATTCTTGGGGCGCTATGGCACAATTCAGGAACAAGTCAATGCCATCCTATTTTTGGCATCCGATGATTCATCTTATATGACTGGAACGGTCGTCCCTGTTGGTGGTGGAGATCAAGGTTAATCTCTAAAAATCATTGGTTAAATTCAACAGGCTCATTGACATAGTTGCATGGAGGCAAAAGCGATGGCACCCCTGTTAAAAACATTAAAAGAAGATTGGTCGATCTCAGCGACGGTTGCAGGATTTTTAGCCGTGCTGATTTCATATTCAGGCCCATTGATTATTTTTTTCCAAGCCGCACAAAAAGCCCAAGTCTCCCCAGCCATGATGATTTCATGGATTTGGGGCATTTCTATTGGTGCAGCACTGGCGGGTATTTATCTCTCTATTAAATATAAAACCCCGGTGATTACCGCGTGGTCAGCGCCCGGTACGGCTCTTTTAGTCACCCTCTTTCCGAATATTTCGCTGAATGAAGCCATAGCGGCTTATATCACGTCTGCTATCGTTATATTTTTGATTGGCATCACCGGCTATTTTGACAAACTCTTAAAATGGATTCCTCAAGATGTCGCTGCGGGAATGATGGCAGGTATTTTATTTCAGTTTGGGCTTGGACTGTTCACTGCTACAGATAGTATGCCGATCATTGTCTTTGGCATGTTATTGGTCTTTCTGATTTCTAAAAGACTATCGCCACGCTACGCGATGATTTGGGTCTTACTGACTGGAGTCGTTTTGAGTTTTTCATTAGGAAAAATTAATCCTGTTGATGTGAATTTTCAACTCGCTATACCGCAGTTTATTGCCCCAATTTGGACTTGGAACTCAACTTTAAATTTGGCGATTCCCTTAATCTTAGTCAGTCTGAGTGGTCAATTCCTTCCGGGGATGGCGATCATGAAACTCAGTGGATATGACACGCCAGCCAAGCCGATTATCACAGCGACCAGTATTGCCTCGCTCGCTGTCGCATGTGTCGGGGGCATTACCATTGTTTTGGCGTCTATTACCGCAGCTATGTGTATGGGCAAAGATGCACATGAACTAAAAGAAAAACGCTATATAGCCGGTATTGCCAATGGTATTTTTTATATTTTAGGTGGCTTATTTGCAGGCAGCATTGTCATGTTATTTAGCCTATTACCTAAAGAGTTAGTCGCTGCACTTGCAGGTTTAGCGTTATTAGGTGCGATTGGGACAAATATGTCGGTTGCGATGAAAAATGAGGCCAACCGTGATGCAGCGCTGATCACTTTTTTAGCGACAGCCTCAGGTATGCATTTTTTAGGGCTAAGCTCAGTATTTTGGGGGATTTGTATCGGTGTCGCGGCACATGTCATTTTGACCAAACGAGTAGCCACACAAGCACCGATAACAACGTCTCAAGATTCTAAAAGTTCATAATATCCAAACGCATTGTTAATACAAAGAAGATGGAAAATTACATCTTCTTTGTTTAATCAAAAACAAAAAGCTTTCATTTAGACTTCGGTTAATTCAGGCAATTCTCGATGAGCGATTTCAAAAGCTTCTTGCACATCTAATCCACAGCAGTCAATAAAAGCTCTACAACTTTGGCAATCCAGCGAACCCTTTAGGCAAATAAGCATAGCACCGCACAGATTCAATTTTTATGATGAAGTAATCGCCACCTAGCCTTAGTTTAAAAAAAACCATCTAATTTGAACCAACATAAACTTTATCAGCAGCGTAAATCTAAAGGTTTTTAAGAGATGGATCCGTAAATTTGAACAACTCCTATAAGTGATATTTTGCTCCTCAAATGATGTTATAAACATCAATATATGGAGTATTTTATGGCACGTAGACCAAGAAGAAATCATTCAAATGATTTTAAAGCTAAGGTAGCACTTGCTGCGATTAAAGCAGAAAAAACACTTGCTGAATTGAGTGCTGAGTTTGATGTTCATCAAAACCAAATTATTGACTGGAAAAATCAATTGATCTCAGCTTCCTCGCAAGCTTTCGATCAATCAAAAGCTCCAACAGAACCACCCATCGATCTAAAAAAACTACATGCAAAAATCGGTGAGCAGGCATTAGAAATTGATTTTTTAGAAGGTGTGTTGAAGAAACTGGGCCGCTTCAACCACAAAAGTTAATCGACGACTCACTTCAGATTTCAGTATCTAAGCAAGCTAAGCTGCTGAAAGTCTCCCGTGGTTGTTATTACTATCGCCCAAAACCTGTGAGTGCATCAGATCTGAAGCTGATGCGATGTATTGATGAATTACATATGCAATATCCTTTTGCAGGCAGTCGTATGATGCGTGATTTGTTGAATCGTCAAGGACATCATATAGGACGACGTCATACACGTACTTTAATGAAGAAAATGGGTATTCAGGCGTTATATTGCAAACCAAATTTAAGCCAGGCTAATCAAGCTCACCGTAAATATCCATATCTGCTCAAAGGGTTGGCTATTCAGCGCAGTAATCAAGTGTGGTCTACGGATATAACGTATATCCCTATGGCAAAAGGCTTTGTTTATTTATGTGCTGTGATTGATTGGCATAGCCGCAAGGTACTTGCGCATAGGGTAT
>NZ_VOYU01000018.1:0-51005 GCF_013420135.1 Acinetobacter sp. YH12023 | reverse complement strand
TGCTCATTATAGGGCAATTTCTTACACGTGCAAGTGCTTTTCACTCACAAAAAACACGAGTGTTTTATTTTTATGCACCATTATGGTTCAAAAAACACACTTTATTAACATAAATACATGATATTTATTACAAATATCATGTAAAATATTTTTCCTATTTTGTGTGCTTAGTTTTTTTCAGGTGCTGCTTTAATCACCACACTCTGTATAACCACTGGGTTTACAGGAACATTCTGGTGCATTCCATAGTTCGCAGTTGGAACTTTTACGATTTTATCGACGATATCCATACCTTTAGTAACCTTACCAAAAACAGCATATCCCGCATTCATTGCACTTTTATTGAGAAAGTCATTGTCTGCAACATTAATAAAGAACTGACTGCTTGCTGAATCAGGATGATTCATCCGTGCCATTGCCAATGTGCCGCGCTTATTGCTCAAGCCATTACTAGATTCATTCTTAATAGCCGCTTTTGTTGGCTTCTCCTGCATTTTGACATCCATGCCCCCACCCTGAACCATAAATCCAGGAATCACACGATGAAAGATCGTGCCGTTATAAAATTTTTCTTTTGCATAGCTTTCAAAGTTTTTAGCTGAGATAGGTGCCTTGTCATTGAATAGTTCAATTTCAATATTGCCCTGAGAGGTTTTCATTTCGACAATAGTATTGGCAGCAAAACTGCTTAAGCTCACACAACCAAGTGCTGCTGTAAATAAAATCTGTTTTAACATTTGCTAACTCTTCTGGTTGATCTCGTACTTGTTATTGACTGTATATTAGTCTCTGATGATTAAAAAGTAATTATTCTGCCATTATTAAAACGAGAACAATGATGACGCAAATAATACCGTCGGACACTCCATTGACACATTTACCGCCTTGGCAACTGCGTGGCGATGCTTTTATTTTGAATTATTGGATCTCTCCGAGTTTTATCCAACGAGCGCAGATGTTCCGTTTAGCGACATCAGCTTTGGGTCGTGTGGTTCAGGTGTTATTGGTCCGATACCATGATTCGCCTGTGGGTCCTTATGACGAATTGCTGATTTTAGATCACCCTTTATGGAGTAAGAAAAGGTTAAGTTCGATACCTAAGATTTATGTTTCGACAGATATCTCTGTCATTCATGGCCAAAAACTCTGGGGTATTCCTAAAGAGTTGGCAAAGTTTGAATGGCAACAACATGACAATGAAGTGGTCTGTACTATAGAAGTTGAACAACAAAAGATGCAGATCCGTTTAAAAAAATCACGTTTACAGCGTTCTTTCTATATTAATAGTCATCATATCCCAGCAGCGATGTTGCAAATCAGACAAGCGTGGGAAGGTAAGCGCTATCAATTTTCACCGAAGTTTCGCGGACGGCTCTCTAAACTGAAACAGGTAGAATGGCATAACACACAGGACATTTTTCCAAATTTTTCTGAAGCACGATTATTGCAAAGCTTTTATGTCCCAGAATTTAGCCTCGTTTTTCCTGCTGCAAAAATCCAAGATAAATAACCCAATAAATAAAAACCCAGTGTTTCACGTGAAACACTGGGTTTACTTTATATAAAGGAATGATTAGCTACGTTTATCCCAAAATTTACGGAACTTCGTACTGATCTCGATCACGTATTTTTTAGCTCGGTGCGAAACCGGGGTTAAATTGATAAAACCATGGGTTTGATCGGTATATTCTTGATAAAACACTTTCACCCCTTGCTGACGGAGTTTATGCGAATAAATTTCACCTTCGTCATGTAAAACGTCATGCCCTGCTGTCACGATATACGCGGGTGCGATACCTGCCAATTTTCCATAGGTTGGTGAAATTAATGGATCATCTAAGGCCACTGCATGTTGTTCCGCATATAAAGCAGTTACGACATCAATATCTTTTTCAGTCAGAACCAAACCATCTTTATAAGCATAGAAAGATGGGTGGCGACTTTTGAAATCCACCACAGGATAAATTAATAGCTGAGCTTGCGGGGCAAAAACTTTCTGAGCACTGCGCTGCGCAACTGCGGTAGCAATATTGCCGCCTGCACTATCCCCTGCCACCGCAATTCGATTTTTTAGAATTTTAAACTGACGACTATTTTGATAAGTCCAAGCCAAGGCATCTTCACAACTTTGCATTAATTGAGCTGGGCTGGCTTCTGGTGTTAAAGGATAATCAATACTTAAAACTTGTGCTTTGGCATGCACGGCCAATAAACGACAAACTTCATCATGCGTGTCTAGACCACCCACCACAAAACCACCACCATGATAAAACACGATCATCGGTAATTTTTTATTAGGAGCAGGATGATAATGACGCGCAAACAGCGTTGCACTTTGTAAAGGTAGACGTATATCTTGCACTTGTTTCACAAAGGTCGGCTTGGTCTTGATCGACTCCATCTGTAAATCAAATAATTTACGAGACTTCACATAGTCTTCGGTTACAAAGCCTGACTTACCTTGCTTTAGTTGAGCCGCCATCATGCATTTCACCAGCGGATCTAATTCTGGAAAAATAAACGGATAATCGAGACGTTTTGCGAGGCTTTCTTTGGCAAAGTTAGGAAGACGATCAAGTAACCGAGCAGCCGTACCTTGGCCTTTATCTTTCATATTTTTAAGTGATTCATTCAATGCAAACATGCTCTATCCTTCGAATTATGCTCTTCATACTTTCTACATGATCTAGGTCAAATGTGACCATATTCACATATAAGTCTCAACATCGACATACATAGTACAGACCTAGTTAAGCTAATCTTCTTTTATAGAGTTGTCATTGACAATTTACCCAAGTTTTATGGGTTGATTATGCTAACCCATTCTCGATAAAGGATACTCACCATGGCTAAAAAGATCATCCTTCTGTCTTTTGCGACTGCTTTTTTGGCTGTAGGCTGCGTAGCATTCCCTGAAGATGGTTACTACGATGGACGTTATGATCAACGTTATGACCGCCGTTATGATCATAATGATCGACGCTATGACAATCGTTATGATCGCCGTTACGACAGTCGTTATGAACAAGACCGCCGTACATGGGAACGTCAGCAACAACAACGTAATCGTTTAGAGCTCGAACGTAGAAAGCAGCAACTTGACCAGCGTAACTGGGAACAAAATCGTAAAAATCAACAAGAGTGGGATCGTCGTAAAAACGAACTCGAACGTCAACGTCTAGAACAACAGCGTAAATACTCTGAAGCTGAACGTCGTAAACGTGCTGAACAAGATCGTCAAAAAGTCAGCAAAGAGCGTCAGCGCTTAGAAGAACAGCGCCGTAAAGCCAGTCAAGATCGTAGAAAACAAATTGAGCAAGAGCGCAAAAAAAATATTCAAGATTTAAGAAAGGCATCAGATCAACAACGTAAAGCGGCTGAAGAACGTCGTCGCGCATGGGAAAATCGCCGTTAATTGATGTTTTTTTCAGATCGGTTAGAAGTAAAAAGCTCATCTACAGGATGGGCTTTTTTTTGCTCGCTAAAAATAGAAAAGGTCGTAAAAACAGCTATAGAAAAGAAAATAGACAGAAGAGGCATCCTATCTTCTGTCTATTCTTGACTGCCTGTTGTTACAGGTCAGAGAGCATTAAACAATCTTATTGCTGAACTGTAGGTTGCGGTGCAGGCGCAGATTGAACTTCAGCACCTTGAGCTGATGGATCTGCTTGAACCACAGCACCCGATTGCTCTGTTGTTACAGATGCTTCAGTTGCAGACGTTACTTGTGCAGTTTCTGGAGATTCTACAGTTTCTTGAGAAGTACAACCTACCGCAGCTAAACCAAAACCTAAAACTGCGACAGCGAATAAACCAATTTTTTTCATCTTCATTATTTCCTTCATTGAATCATTAAAAGCAAAGCTCAACTTTGCCCGAGTCATAATGGAAAATAATTCTGTGAAGTTCCCACCTTCTGAGTTGTACTTTGTACGAGGCACGGTACAGCTTATGAAATGTTTTATTAATCAGGCAGTTTTCATTCATTTTGAGGCTTTACATCATTTATTTAACTCAAGTGCTTTGTTTTTTATTAATAAAATAAATATAAATGGTTTTAAATAAAGCGTGATCTCAGCTTTTGAATACAACAAAGTCCAACAAAACTTGCAGCTCAGTTACTTAAGTGGCTGTTTTTATAAATTTCATGCAAAAAAAAAGCCTGCTTATGAGAGAAGCAGGCCATGAAAAACACATTTGAAATAAATTAAGAAACTACAGCGATAGAATCTGAAACAAAGAATACTGTGCTGATCATTTTTTGTGAAATATTTAATAAAACTGATACTAAGAGTTTTTATGTATAAATATTAACCACTATTTTTGAGGCAAAAAAAATGCTGATTCTTGGGAAATCAGCATGGAAAAGTGTTTCTAAAATCTAGAGGTAGTCACCATATCCCTCTCTCCAGTGGATATGGTCACTTCCGATATATATAAATTATGCAAATTTTCAGGCACAAAGAGAAACCGTTAAAATTTATGATGAAAATCTATAAATCCGATCAAAATATGATTATACATTCAAATCAATAATTTATATTTTCATAGAATTTAATTTTGCAGTCGATATTTTGCTGAAAAACCATTTATTTGAATAAAAAATTGCATTTAATCGCTTACTTCGCTTGAATTTTTATCCCCTGCCCCGATTTCTTTTATTAATCATGAATTCAAAACGCATGGCAGTTACGCATCGATGTCGTTTGAACGCACAGCTATAAGGACTGAACATGTTTAAGAACCCATTTAAACGGAGTAAATCAATGGCGACTGAGCAAAACCAAGACGCTCAAGATCTTCAACAAGAGCAAGCAGAACAGCAAACTCAAGCTGAAAACGAGCAAGCTGAAGTTTCAGTTGAAGATTTACAAGCACAAATCACTAATTTAGAAGAAAGCTTAAAACTTGAAAAAGCACGTACTGCAAATGCCGTATATGAAGCGCAAAAAAGTGTAGAGCGCATTCAACGCGAATCTGAAAAGCATAAAGATACTGTGCTGGAAAAATTTGCAAAACAATTGCTTGAGTCAGTTGATAACCTTGAACGCGCGATTGCTGCGGCAGGTGATGAAAAATCAGGTTTATCTGAAGGTGTAGAACTTACACTGAAATCATTGCTCAGCACTTTAGAGAAATTTGGTGTGGTTGCTGTGGATACTGCAAATGGTTTCAATGCAGATCTTCACCAAGCTGTGGGCATCGATCCAAATGCCAAATCGAATGAAATCGGAACAGTATTGCAAAAAGGCTATAGTTTAAACGGTCGCCTATTACGCCCTGCTATGGTTATGGTTGGTGCATAAAGACAAATTTTCTGAGACGAATTAAAAATTTTAACCAATATTACTTGAAAATTTTTGATTGGCTCTCATATCGGATAACAAGCGAAAACATCGTAAAAGAATTTTAGAGGAAACATCCAAATGGCGAAAATCATTGGTATTGACTTAGGTACTACAAACTCTTGCGTAGCAGTACTTGAAGGCGACAAAGTAAAAGTAATCGACAACGCTGAAGGCGCTCGTACAACCCCATCTATTATTGCGTATAAAGACGGCGAGATCCTTGTCGGTCAATCTGCTAAGCGTCAAGCAGTGACTAACCCTAAAAACACATTATTTGCAATCAAACGTTTGATCGGTCGTAAGTACCAAGACCAAGCTGTGCAAAAAGATATCGGCCTTGTACCTTACAAAATCATCAAAGCTGACAATGGCGATGCTTGGGTTGATGTAAACGACAAGAAACTTGCACCACAACAAATCTCTGCTGAAATCTTGAAAAAGATGAAAAAAACAGCTGAAGACTACCTTGGTGAAACAGTAACTGAAGCGGTAATTACTGTTCCTGCGTACTTTAACGATGCTCAACGTCAAGCGACTAAAGATGCAGGTAAAATTGCTGGTTTAGATGTTAAACGTATCATCAACGAACCAACAGCTGCTGCACTTGCGTTCGGTATGGACAAAAAAGAAGGCGACCGTAAAGTTGCGGTTTACGACTTAGGTGGTGGTACTTTCGACGTATCAATCATTGAAATCGCTGACCTTGATGGCGACCAACAAATCGAAGTGTTGTCTACAAACGGTGATACATTCCTTGGTGGTGAAGACTTCGATAATGCATTAATTGAATACTTGGTTGAAGAGTTCAAGAAAGAACAAAGCGTAAACTTGAAACAAGATCCGCTTGCACTTCAACGTTTAAAAGAAGCTGCTGAAAAAGCAAAAATCGAGCTTTCCTCTTCGAATGCAACAGAAATCAACCTTCCATACATCACAGCAGATGCGACTGGTCCTAAACACTTAGTGATCAATGTGACTCGCTCTAAACTTGAAGGTTTAGTTGCTGAATTGGTTGCTCGTACAATTGAACCATGTAAGATTGCACTTAAAGATGCAGGTCTTTCAACCTCTGACATCTCTGACGTAATCTTGGTGGGTGGTCAGTCTCGTATGCCACTTGTACAACAAAAAGTACAAGAGTTCTTCGGCCGTGAGCCACGTAAAGACGTGAACCCAGATGAAGCTGTAGCGATGGGTGCTGCGATTCAAGGTGCAGTACTTTCAGGTGATAAAACTGACGTACTTCTTCTTGACGTAACTCCGCTTACACTTGGTATTGAAACAATGGGTGGCGTGTTAACAGCGATCATTGAGAAAAACACGACGATTCCTGCGAAGAAATCTCAAGTGTTCTCAACTGCTGCAGACAACCAACCAGCTGTAGACATTTCAGTTTACCAAGGTGAACGTAAAATGGCACAGCAAAACAAATTGTTGGGTAACTTCCAATTGGGCGATATTCCACCTGCTCCACGTGGTGTACCACAAATTGAAGTATCATTTGACATCAACGCTGATGGTATCTTGAAAGTATCTGCAAAAGATAAGAGCACAGGTAAAGAGCAATCAATTCAAATTAAAGCTAACTCTGGTTTGAGCGATGCTGAAATTGAAGCGATGATCAAAGATGCTGAAGCGAATGCTGAAGAAGATCGTAAATTTGAAGAATTAGCGAAAGCACGTAACGAAGCTGATGCACTTGTTTCTTCTGCTCAAAAAGCAGTAAAAGATCTTGGTGAGCAGGTAACTGCTGATGAGAAATCTGCAATCGATGCTGCTGTAGCTGAGCTCGAAGCAGCGACTAAAGAAAACGATGTAGATGCAATCAAAGCGAAAACTGAAGCACTTCAAAACATCATTATGCCGATCACTCAACGTGCTTATGAAGCTGCACAAGGTCAAGGCGGTGCTGAAGGTTTTGATCCTAACGCTTTCCAAGGCGCTGAAGGTCAAGCTCAAAAAGCAGATGACGGCGTTGTAGATGCTGAGTTCACTGAAGTGAAAGATGACAAAAAATAATTTGTCGCTTTAACTGAGTCTTTCAAAGCTCAAAAAGACCGCGCGAAAGCGCGGTTTTTTTTTGGATGATTTTATCTGCATCAGGCAATATTCAAATAACACGCAAACGTTCAAACAGCCACATTCTTTTCGACTCACTATCAATCTAAACTTAGATTTGCATAGCGCTAAATTTCAGTTAAATTAATGTAATATAATCAAGTTTTGCGACTCTATGCGTTTGATTTTAATTATTGTTGTCATCGTTTTGAGTACTTGGTGGATCTATCAAACCAAGCAGCATCCTCAACTGAAATTTAATTCAATTTCAGATCGACTTTTACACCCTCTCGATACCCGACTGCGTTATCGGGTTGCTGATGTCGATCCGCGTTTTGGATTAAGCCAGCAACAAGTCATTCAACTTAGCCAAGAAGCCGCAGAGATATGGCATAAAGGGACACTCAAACCGTTATTTATCTATGACCCAAATGCACAACTGGCGATCCATCTAATTTATGATGATCGCCAAGAACAATACAATGCCTATAAGCAAGTCCAAAAGACCTTAGCCGCAGATAAAGCCCGTAATGATTTATATGCCGAGAACTTAGCAAATTCGAGAAAAGGTCTGGAGATGAATGAGCAACAGCTCCGATCAAAACAAGCCATGATTCATGCGGAAATCGCACAGCTGTCACAAGAACGTATGAATTGGAGCCGAATAGAGCATGCACAAGGCCCTAATATGCAACGCGTTGAAAGAGAACTTGAGCAAGTTAAAGCACAAGCGATGCAATTAGACCAAGAAATAGATCGATTTAATCAGCAAAATGATCAATTTAACCAACAAGTCTTAAGCTATAACCAGCAAATCGATGAATATAATGCAGGCGTGATACAAGCCAGTCAGCGCTTTCCTGCTCGAGAGTTTCATAAAGGTGTCTTTATGGGCGATCAGATTCAGATTTATCAATTTGATGCCGAAAATGATTTACGCCTTACCCTTGCCCACGAACTCGGACATGCTCTCGGCTTATCTCACCATAATGACCCTGCTGCATTAATGTACCCAATCTTGGGCGCGCAACAATTAGAAAACTTTAAACTGATGCCAGCAGACCAAGGCTTACTATATTATCGTTAGTTAGAATACCCTGAGCAAAAAAACCATACAATCTATAAGGATATTATAGGATTCACCAACAATAATTAGCATTTCATGTTATTGTTGATTTGCAATAAATCCCTTATATCAATGACATCTTACGTGGAGAGCAATGTGAGTTACTACCATATCTTAATTGAAGTGAATGACCACATCAGCACGATTGAACAAACCCGTGATATTGAGATTTTTGATATTACAGACATTCAACCTTATCTCCATGCGGTACTTTTACCCTTTTTTAATGAGCAATTAATTGAGCTCGAAGACGAAAATCTTGAGTTTAAAGATGTCTTGCATTTACAGGTCAAACAAACCCTATTGCCGATCCGTGACCTCATCGAAGAAGAACAACGCCTGCTTCCGAGTGATACCGATGTCACCATTACGGCATATGAAATTTTTAATAATTATCAATTGACTCAAGACGTGACTACCGTAATTTTAGATCTATTAGAAGCACTAAAATTTGAAGCCTAATATCGATTTTAAACATTAAAAAAGCCCTCTAAATGAGGGCTTTTTTATGGCTCAATTCATCATCGCGATTAGATCGAGAATGAAGATCCACATCCACACGTGGTTGTCGCATTCGGGTTTTGAACCACAAATCGAGAACCTTCAAGACCTTCAATATAGTCGACTGTTGAACCAACTAAATATTGATAGCTCAGTGAATCAACCAACATCTTCACATCACCATTGATAAATTCAGCATCATCTTCGTTTTGGCTTTCAGCAAAATTAAATCCATATGAGAAACCTGAACAACCACCACCAGTCACATATACACGTAACATAAGGTCTTGATTACCTTCACTCTCACGCAATTGGCGTACTTTATTGGCAGCATTGTCAGTCAGCACAAGTGCTTGAGCATTCATGATGGATTCCTCTGAGTCATTGGGGTGTCTTTAAAAAGAAAAGACCATATTTCAAGTATAACATACTCAATATATGGTCAGTCTTCACAGTTTAAAGTTAAATCAGAGTATTTTTCTCAAGATTCATTTAAAACTTATTTATAGTTTTCTTCCTGTAATGCGCATTCGAAGTTTTTCGGATCTTGTTTACAGCGGAATTGCCATAATAGTTTCATCATTCGCTTGTCGTAGATACCACGTTTAGTCAAATCGATACGCGCTTCACGCATCATTTTTTGATAACCAGCTTTGTCTGCAGTTGGAACATCCATCCAATATTTGGCTGGAATTTCCGATTTCATTTTTCCTAAAATGGTGAATGCACGAGGTAATTGTGTTTTGACCCAATCACGTGATTTTTGTCCATAACCTGCAGGGAATTTATCTGGGCGAATAATGATATTTCCCGTCACTTGTAAAATTGGATAATTGACGATTGCGCCTTTGCTGCCTAAACCTTTATGTAATTCCAATGGTTTGAACACCGCAGCAGGTGCCCCAATTATATCTACCTGACCATTGTTAAATTTGGCGCCAAAATTGGTTACATCAGCACTGACTGCTTGAGCTCCGACCTGCTGCACCATAATTTTCTGTGCTTCATCATAGTCAAGCACCGCAATTTTTTTACCTGCTGCTTTAGCGACAGTATTAATACTTCGGTCATTCACTAACAGATAGGCATCACCAACAGGTATCACACCTGCCACTTCATATTTACTATTGACCATGCTCTTAGCAAATGTTGGACTTGCAAGACCTTGCATAACTTTTACGGCCAATTTCAAATCTGGAATCGCACCAATGGCATCTAAAGAACCGGTAAAATTATTGAATTGGCGACCACGCATACCAGTAACACTGATCCCATCACATTTACCAGCTTTAAAATCTTCTGCAATCACCGCTTCATTTTGACCGACGCGGAGCTCAATGTCTGCGCCCCAGTTTTTTGCCGCCAATTGATAATCTTTCATCAGGGTAAAAACATCACCATTTTTACCGACCAAATCAAATACGCATACCACTTGCTTCGCTTGAGCTACGCCATTTACCGCTATTAATGCAGCAGCAACACTCAATGCCTTTGTCCATTGTTTCATACTGACTTTCCTTGTTTTTTAATGTTTTTGTTTTTAACCATTTTTTGAATTTTGGGTCATGCTGAGTTCGATTCAATTGACTCACAGCCCACGATTTGAATTTAGATTACCTGAATATTTTGCTGACTCAATGGCGAGAATGACCTATAAATTTGCAAAAAAAAGCCTGGATAAATCCAGACTTTTTTCTTTAAATATCAGCTTATTCGCCGCCAAGTGAACATTCAAAATTAGCTTTATCGACAGAACAACGTGCCTTTTTCAAAACAGACATCATGCCTGCATCGTAAATGCCACGCTTCGTCATATCCATACGACCTTCACGCAGTAATTTTTGATATTTGGTTTTATCTTCTGCACTTAGGTTAAGTTTATATTTCGCAGGAATACCTGCTTCTAGACGGTTAATCATCGCGATACTCTTCGGTAAGTGTTTCACAAACCAATCACGTGATTTTTGACCAAAGCCTGCAGGAAACTGATCAGGACGAATAATAAAGTCCGCAGTCACTTGTAAAACTGGGAAGTTAAACATCGCACCATTGGTACCTAAACCTTTATAGATCTCTAATGGTTTGTAGGCATATGCAGGCGCACCCACCATATCGACCTGACCATTATTAAACTTCGCCACAAAGTTAGATACATCTGAAATCACAGCTTGAGCGCCGACACGTTGCACCATAATTTTTTGTGCTTCGTCATAGCCTAAAACTGCAAACTTTTTACCCGCTGCTTTTTCAATTGAGTCAATTTTTTTGTCTTTGACAAAGATGAACGCTGAACCTAGTGGGGCAATACCCGCCACTTCATATTTCTTACCACCTAGATTGCTGACCATTTTTGCAGCATTACGTTGGTCTAATGCAAAGGTAATCGCACGTTGTGCAATCGCATTGCTCGGTGCGCCACCCAGCGCATCAATAGAGCCTGCAAATTTGTTGTATTGACGCGCACGCATTGCGGTCATAAATACACCGTCACATTTACCCGCTTTAAAGTCATTGTCGGCTACTGCTTCGTCTTGACGCGGAATTAAGTTAATTTCAGCACCCCAGCCTTTTGCGGCAAGCGCCCATTCCTGAGCCATTTGATATGACTCGCCTGACTTACCTAGTAAGTCAAATACACAGATATCTACTTTTGCTGCCTGAGCTGAACCAGCAAAGCCAATTGCAGCAAATGTAGCCAATGATAGGAGCGTTTTTTTCATTCTATTTTCCTTTCAAATCTTTTTATGGTTCAGAGGTGTCCTTACACAAGCCCGATATTAAGCAAGTTAAATTAAAAAAAATAGAGCATTTACTCCATTTATTTATGTCATTTTGGCATATTCTGTTTTTCTGTGATGCATATCACATTTTATTCAAAGTTAAATTATAAATATAATCATCATCTTATATTTGCAAAACTGGCTTTTTACATTTACAGCGATTGCATCAAAATTTACAAAGAAATACAGAAAAAAGCTTATTCACCCGCCACTGAACACTCAAAATTGGTTCGCTCAATCGTACAACGGGCTTTTTTTAGTACCGTCATCATCGTGGAGTCATAGATCCCTTGTTTGGTTAAATCCATCCGACCTTCGCGTAAAATTTTCTGATATTTCACCTGATCGTCTTTGCTGAGATTCATCTTATATTTGGCAGGAATTTCAGCTTCCATACGTTTCACCATGGCAAAACTTTTTGGTAATTGCTTAACAAACCATTGCCGAGAAGGTTCAGCAAAACCTTCTGGGAATTTATTATTACGAATAATCAGGTCTGCCGTGACATTCACCACAGGAAAATTCACCATCGCCCCGGTAGTGCCTAAGCCTTTTGAAATTTCGAGTGGCTTAAAGGCATAAGCTGGCGCAGCAACAATTTCAACTTCGGCCTGATTAAACTTGCGAATAAAATTAGAAATTTCTGACATCACTGGCACAGCGCCAACACGGTCGACCATCACTTTTTGCGCATAATCATAATGCAAAATGGCAAATTTTTTACCTTCAGCTTTTTCTAAATTATTGATATTGCGATCACGGACAAAAATGTAGGCTGAACCAATTTGCCCGATCCCTGCCACTTCATAACTATCTTTCCCTAGATTGCTAATCAGTCGTTTACTGTTCCGTTTATCTAAGACATAGGTAATGGCTTTTTGTGCGATAGTATTATTCGGTACACCGCCAATGGCATCAATCGAACCGGCAAATTTGTTATACGCACGTGCCCGCATCGAGGTCATATAAAATGCGTCACATTTCCCTTCTTTAAAATCTTTATCGACTTTGGATTCATCTTGATATGAAATCAATTGAACTTGTGCTCCCCATGCCTTACTGGCCAGAGACCACTCTTCCATCAGCTTATAAGATTCCCCTGCTTTTCCAAGTAAATCGTACACACAAACCTTCTGATTGGCATAGCTTTGTGCAGACATCACACCTGAAAGAAGCGATAAAATTAAAATTCCTTTTCTCATTTCTTATATTCCCAATATGTTTTATTAATCCATTTAAAACAACAACTTGAAATATTTTTTTAATACTATAGCCCGTTCAATATACCTAAATACGTGGAATCTGTCACATTTTTTCAGATGGTTGCGATGCTTTGTTTTTTCTTTTGCAAAGCCATCCATTAGAATAGCCCCACATTCTTCTTGTTTAGTTAGTTCCATGATTCAGTTAGACCAACTTTCCATTCGTCGCGGTGGGCGTGTTTTATTTCAAAAAGCATCTATGCAATTGCATCCAGGCTGGAAAATCGGCTTAACCGGTGTAAATGGTGCGGGTAAATCCACTCTTTTTTCTGCGCTTTTAGGTGGAATGGAATCTGATGGTGGTTCATTAACTCGTCCTGCGGTATGGACCGTCGCTCATATGGCACAAGAAATCAAAGCACTCGATATGAAAGCGATTGATTTCGTTCTTTCAGGCGATGAGGAATATTGGGATATACAACATAAACTTGAACATCCAGAACAATTAGACAATGAAGCGTTGGCACACTTATATGGCCGATTTGATGAAATCCATGGCTATACAGCACCATCCAAAGCCTCACAACTGATGGCCGGCCTGGGATTCTTTGAACATCAGTCCCAGCTCAATGTTTCAAGCTTTTCAGGTGGTTGGCGTATGCGTTTAAACCTTGCGCGTACCCTAATGAGCCGCTCTGACCTTTTATTACTCGATGAACCAACCAACCACTTAGACTTAGATGCGATTTTGTGG
Source organism: Acinetobacter sp. YH12023 (assembly GCF_013420135.1). NCBI lineage: Bacteria > Pseudomonadati > Pseudomonadota > Gammaproteobacteria > Moraxellales > Moraxellaceae > Acinetobacter > Acinetobacter sp. YH12023. The sequence goes on along the minus strand of NZ_VOYU01000018.1, from coordinate 37,236 downwards.
TTAGAAGATTGGTTAAAAGCTTATGAAGGCACACTGATCTTGATTTCACATGACCGTGATTTCTTAGATGCGGTGACTGATCATATTTTACACATCGAAAATCAAGAGCTGACGCTTTACACCGGTAACTATTCAACCTTTGAACGCACCCGTTCTGAGCGCTTGGCACAACAACAACAAGCCTATGAAAAACAACTTGAAACTCGTGCGCATCTCCAAAAATTTATTGACCGTTTTAAAGCCAAAGCGACTAAAGCTAAGCAGGCTCAAAGCCGTATTAAACAATTAGAACGCATGCAGGAACTTTCTGCGGCGCATGTCGATACACCATTTACCTTTAGTTTCCGTGAACCGACCAAAATGAGTTCACCGCTGCTGCAAATGGAACACGCAGATATTGGCTATGGCGACAAACTGATCGTGACCAATGTAAACCTGCAAATTACCCCAACCAGCCGAATTGGTTTACTCGGGATGAATGGTGCGGGTAAATCAACCTTAATTAAATCCTTAGTTGGTGATCTTCCTTTATTACAAGGGACGCGCAAAGCTTCTGAACTGTTGAATATTGGCTATTTTGCGCAGCATCAAATGGATGCTTTAGATGGCAATGCCAGCCCGATGTTGCAATTATCTCGAATCGCTGACAAAAAAATCAGTGAAGCGGCATTACGTTCATTCTTAGGCAGCTTTGGTTTTAGTGGCGAACGCATGGATACGCCAAGTGAAGGCTTTTCAGGCGGTGAACGAGCACGATTAGCTTTGGCTTTGATTGTTTGGCAGCGCCCCAATGTTTTAATTCTAGATGAACCGACCAACCATTTAGACCTCGATATGCGTCATGCCCTAACTATGGCATTACAAGATTTTGAAGGCGCTGTGGTTTTGGTTTCGCATGAACGTCAATTGATTGCCAGCGTTTGTGACGAATTATTGTTGGTACATCATGGGAAATGTCGCGAATTTGATGGCGACCTCGTGGCTTATGCCGATTGGCTGCGTCAAGCACGGATTGATATGATGAAAAATAGCCAACAAGCCCCTATTCCCATCAAATCTCAAGTTGAAACTAAACCGACGATTTCCAAAGTCGATAAAGAAGCGCAGCGCAAAGAAGCTGCACGTCAGCGTGAATTGACCCGCCCGATTCGTAAAAACATTGAAAAAAATGAAGCGCAAATCAGCAAAATTCAACCACGCTTAAACGAGATCGAGGAATTATTAGCAGACAGTGCTTTATATGAAGCCAGTCGAAAAGATGACTTACTCAAACTGATGAATGAGCAAACAGAGTTAAAAGCCAAACTCGAATCTGTCGAAGAGCAAATGCTTGAATTAATGATGGAATTAGAAGAAATGGAAAGTAGTTTTGAGGCTTAATTTAAAAAGCAAAACCCTAGATTTGCATTATTAAGAAAACCTAACTTAAACTCAAAAATCAATCGCCGTGAAATTTAAATGTTCCACGGCGATTTTTTATTTATACTTCACAATAATAATCACACTATAAATCTAAAAAATATTTAAAAAATCGAATGTTCATATCCAACTAGTTATTGCATCGTTAAGGCATTTCTATGCAGAAAGAATCTAAAAATTGAGCGATAGCTTTTACCCTAATTTTGTAAATGAATTCAAAAAAAATACTTCACATCAAACTCATTGCCGCAGTTATCCATAAAAGTCATTTTTAAATTCAAATCTTAGTTTTAAATTCATTTTTATTTTTTAAATTCAAAATATCGAACTACCTTTTTGTGGATAAATATTTTTAAATAATATTATCCACAATTATAAATAACTTTGATGTTAAACACTATTAAATGTGAAAATTCACAAAACTTATCCACATTTGCAAGATGGATGCATTTTATCTCCACTGACTACATCAATTTAAACTTTTTATTGTTTAAGATAAGGCAGAAGGATGGGCTTTTTTTGCCTTTAAAAAACGTAATTCTTGTATTTTCCAGGTCTGATCAAAATGCCAGATTTCCTGTATTTGCTGCTGTGTTTCAGCTAAACCAATTAAAATTTTGCACTCAGTTTGGTCACGATTAAACTCATAATCTTCAAATTCTACGTCTGGTTTTTGTGGTTTCCAAACCCCATTTTTCACTGCATGTGCAATACGTTCATAGCGGATATAATTACTTTCGACACGCCCGTCTTGCTCATAAACCACCTTAAAGTGCTCATCTTCGTATTCGGCAAGAACGGTATAATTTCCGGTAAAAAATGCATTTACCCAGATGTCACGAATGTGTTCAAGTTGATTGTCCATCATATATAGACCTCTTATTTTTAGCTGCTAAGTTCAAATTGATTTGAGCTTAGCATCAGAATAAGTCAATTTTATAAAACACAAATTGGCGATTTAATATTCAATTTTATTTAAGATAGCACAAAAAAAAGCACTCCGAAGAGTGCTTTTTTGAATGATTCTGTAATCAGAATTTAGGCATCAATATCCGCATTTAACGCATTTTCTTCAATGAAGGCACGACGTGGTTCCACATCATCACCCATCAAGCAAGAGAACATACGATCAGCTTCAATCGCATCCTGTACCGTTACTTGCAGCATGTTACGGTTCTCAGGATCCATCGTGGTTTCCCAAAGCTGCTCAGCATTCATCTCACCCAAACCTTTATAGCGCTGAATCATCATGCCACGGCGTGAGTCTTGTAAGATGTTTTGCCAAACCTGATGGAAGCTGCTCACTGGAATTTTGCGCTCGCCTTTTTGTAGGTAAGCACCTTCTTCCAATAAGGTGAACCAACTCTTCGAATTTTTGAGTAAACGCGCATATTCACCTGAACCCAATAGACCTGAATCTAACAAGTATTGGTGTGGTAAATTATGAACATAGATGGTAATACGCGGGAAATAGGTCGCTGACTTATTGCCTTCAGTATCTTCATACTCAAACGTTTCGATGCTTAATTCAGGACGTAGGCTAGGTTGAGTTTTCTCAATATTGGCACGTAGTTGCTCACCCCAAGTCTGTACATAGTCTTGGTTATTTGCTTGATCTAACTTAAAGCCTTCGACTGCCAATAAACCATCCAACACACTTGCAGGATAACGTACAGTCAGACGATGCAAGCTCTTTTGAGAGGTTTGATAATCCGCAATCACACCCGCTAAAGCCTCACCACGAATGGCTGGCGCTTCTGCACTGATGTGTAATTCAAGCTCATCAATTGCATTTGAAATCAGGTAAGTCTCAAGCGCATCATTATCTTTGATGTACTGTTCTTGCTTGCCTTTTTTCAGCTTATACAGCGGTGGCTGTGCAATATAAATATATCCACGTTCCACAAGTTCTGGCATTTGACGGAAGAAGAAAGTCAACAGTAGCGTACGAATGTGCGAACCATCGACGTCGGCATCGGTCATGATGATGATTTTGTGATAACGCAGTTTATCTGGGTTATATTCCTCACGGCCAATACCACAACCTAAAGCGGTAATCAGTGTTCCTACTTCTTGAGAAGAAATCATCTTGTCAAAACGTGCACGTTCCACGTTGAGGATTTTACCTTTCAGCGGCAAAATCGCTTGCATCTTACGGTTACGGCCCTGTTTTGCAGAACCACCCGCAGAGTCACCTTCGACTAAGTAAAGTTCAGACAACGCAGGATCTTTTTCCTGACAATCGGCCAATTTACCTGGCAGGCCTGCAATATCAAGCGCACTCTTACGACGTGTCATTTCACGTGCTTTACGCGCTGCATCACGCGCACGGGCTGCATCAATAATTTTGCCTGCAATAGATTTAGCGGCTTGGGGGTTCTCTAAAAGATATTCAGAGAACGATTTATTCATTGCTTGCTCAACCGCAGTTTTCACTTCGCTCGACACCAATTTTTCTTTGGTTTGCGAAGAGAATTTTGGATCAGGCACTTTCACCGAAACAATCGCAGTTAAACCTTCACGCGCATCATCACCAGAAACTGCTACTTTCTCTTTTTTGAGTAAGTTTTCGCTTTCCATGTAGCTGTTTAAGCCACGAGTTAATGCAGCACGGAAACCTGCTAAATGCGTACCACCATCTTTTTGTGGAATGTTGTTGGTAAAGCAACGAACATTTTCCTGATAAGAATCATTCCACTGCAATGCAACTTCTACACCAATGCCATTATCCGCTTGAGTAGTAAAGTGGAAGATATCGTTGAGATGTGTTTTACCTTGGTTAATGTATTTTACGAATTCAGATAAGCCGCCTTCATAGTCATACACATGTTCAAGGTTTACACGTTCATCACGTAGAACAATACGTACACCAGCGTTTAGGAATGATAATTCACGTAAACGACGTGCCAAAATATCGACATTAAAAATAGTCTGGCTAAAGGTTTCTGCACTAGGGTAGAAACGGACTGTTGTACCTGAAGTTTCAGTCACACCAGTTTCACGTAATTTATAGACAGGATCGCCATGGCGATATTCCTGCTCATAGCTCTTACCCGCACGACGAATATTTAATAGGAGCTTTTCTGATAAAGCGTTTACAACTGAAACGCCAACACCGTGAAGACCACCTGAAACCTTATAACTGTTATCGTCAAATTTACCGCCCGCATGCAGAATCGTTAAAATCACTTCTGCTGCAGAAACACCTTCTTCTGGGTGAATGTCGGTAGGAATACCACGGCCGTTATCCGATACTGAAACTGATTCATCTTCATGGATGGTGACTTGAATTTCGTCACAATGACCTGCCAACGCTTCATCAATTGAGTTATCGACAACTTCAAACACCATATGGTGTAGGCCAGTACCATCGTCAGTATCACCAATATACATGCCCGGACGCTTACGTACAGCGTCTAGACCACGTAATACTTTGATGCTAGAGGAATCATAAGCTTTTTCTATGGTTTGTTCTGTTTGAGAAGCAGCTTGATCTTCTGAACTCATGGTTTCTCCCTAGTGAAAAATAGGTCTATCCAAAGGTGGTATTTCATTGCACAACAGCCTGCACCGTACCATTTTCAACTTTGAATAATTGATAAGAAATAGATAAATCATGTAAGTGTTTTTGCACTGAATCATGGTCTAAAGTGGTAATAAAAACTTGACTACCAAGATGGCTTAAACGCTCAATTAAACGCTGTTGTGCGGTTAAATCTAATTCTGCTGTCAGATCATCTAATAATACCACAGTTTCCTTATTACAAGCATGTAGCATTGCAATCTGTGACAGTTTTAACGCCATGATCAATAACTTTTTTTGCCCACGAGAGAGTACAACATCTGCATCCCCCATAGCGGTTTTTAACCTTAAATCTGCACGGTGCGGACCATACTCGGTATAGCCACGCTCGCAGTCTTTAAAATGCTGATTGGTCAGATCATTCAACAGCCCTGTTTCGGCATGAAAGCCTGCATTGTATTCCAGTGTCACTGTTAAATCAGGCAATAAGGCTTCTAGATCTTGTTGAAAATATCGAATCCACTGTTCCACCACATTACTGCGCAGACTATGCAAGATCTCACCATAGTCACTGAGCATTTTGTTCCACGGTTCTAAGTCAGACAAACTCAAATGACGTCGTGATTTCAGCAAACTATTCCGTTGTTTTAATGCCCGTGCATAATATTGCCATGTATGGTAAAACTCCGGTTCCACGTGGAACATCAACCAATCTAAAAGTTGACGTCGTGGCTTCGCACCATGATCAATGATATCCGTACTTTGTGGGTCGATGAGTTGTAGCGGTAAAATCTTAGCCAACTGCCCTTGTGTCCCCACTAGGTCGCCATTGACTTTAATCACTTGCTCGCCCGACTGCATTTTTTGCATACCAATGCGGTCTGTTGCAGACTGCGCAAAGACAACAGCGTCAGGGCTATTATTTTGAATATAGTTTTTCGGAATATGGGTTCGAAAAGAACGTCCGGTTGCCAGCAAATGTACTGCTTCTAATACAGACGTTTTACCTGAACCATTTTGCCCATAAAAGACATTAAACGGCTGCAACCCAGAGAGTGCAACCGTCTTTAAATTTCGAACACGTTCTACATGTAAACGCGTGATATGCATAATAATTGAGACGTCAGTCCGAATTAAACACGCATTGGCATCACAACATAGGTTTGATCTTGTTGCTGTGGATCTTGTACCAATACCGACTGGTTCGCTTCTGTCATGGTCATTGCAACATCATCACCATCCAATACATTCAGAACTTCCAATAAGTACTGTGCATTAAACGACATTTCCATCGGTGCATCTGCATATTGAATCGCAAGATCTTCGATTGCTTCATCTTGCTCAGGGTTATTGGCACGAAGTTGTAAAGTGTCCGCATCAAACTTCAAGAATACGCCGCGCAATTTTTCATTACTCAAAATTGCAACACGTTGTAGCGATTGCTTGAAAACATCATGTGCAATGCGCACGTTTTTATCGCCACCACGTGGAATCACACGGCGGTAGTCTGGGAATTTACCATCGATCAATTTTGTGGTGAAACGTACGGTAATATCACCCTGCTCTTTATCACGGCTGGCAATGGTAATTGTTACATTTAATAATTCACGACCAATTAACAACGATAATTGCTCGTCTTCAACACTCAATAGACGCTGCAATTCACCTACGGCTTTACGTGGAACAATCGCTTGCATTGCTTGTGTCGCATTCGAGCTTGCCGCAGTTTCACACATCGCCAAACGGTGACCATCGGTCGTTACTGCACGCAATTGATTTTCATCAATTTCAAGCAAAGTACCCGTCAAATAAAAACGCACATCTTGAACCGCCATAGCAAAAGACGTTTTTTCAAATAAACGCTTTAACTCACGTTGAGTCACACCGACTTGAGTGCCTTGAGTATTTTCAGTGGTTAATAATGGATAGTCTTCTGCAGGCAAAGTACCCAATACAAAACGACTGTTGCCAGATTTTAAAATACAACGTTGATCTTCAGTAATTTGCAAATCAATCAATGCCGCTGAAGGCAATGATTTACAGATATCCATCAGTTTACGCGCAGGAACTGTCGTCACCCCTGCTTGTAAACATGCGCCATCTGCCAGCGGTGTACTCGCAACCAATTCCACTTCTAGGTCAGAACCTGTAATGGTCAATGCTTGCTCAGTAACCTGTACTTTGACATTGGATAAAATATTTAAGGTATGGCGACGCTCAACCGCTCCTACGACATGTGACAGAACATTCAGTAAGCTTTCTTTCGCGATTTTTAAACGCACAATACATTCCTCTAAAAACTGAAGACAGACAAAATAAATTAATTTTTTAGCAGTGTACTATGCGGCAGAATATACCGCATTGCAAGAACAGAATTTGAACAAAAAGACTTAACTTTGCAACAGACGTTGCAAGTTTTTATAGTCCTCATTGAAGATTGGATCTTCTTCACGCAGGCTTTGTACTTTTTCACAGGCATGCATCACAGTACTGTGGTCACGGTTACCAAAAGCCATACCAATTTCAGGGAAACTATCCCCTGTCAGCTCACGTGCTAGCCCCATAGCCAACTGACGTGGACGTGCATAAATACGTGTACGTTTTGGGCCAACCAATTCTTTGAGTGGAATACGGAAATATTCACTCACCACACGCTGAATATTTTCAGTACTAATAGTACGTGCACGAATCGCCAACACATCTTTTAATGATTCACGCACCACATCTAGATCGATTGGGGTACCTTTAAAACGAGAAATGGCTACAACTTTATTCAACGCACCTTCTAGTTCACGAACATTGGCAACCACTTGTTGAGCAATAAACAGCGCACAATTACGTGGAAGTTCCACCCCATTGCTTTCCGCTTTTTTCAGTAAAATTTCAATACGGGTTTCAATATCGGGTGGTTCCACACCCACCGATAAGCCCCACGAAAAACGTGAAACCAAACGTGGATCCAACTCAGTCAGTTCTTTTGGATAACGATCCGAAGTTAAAATGATTTGTTTAGATTCATCTAATAATGCGTTGAAGGTATAGAAAAACTCAACCAAGCTAGCCTCTTTACCCGCCAACAAATGAATATCATCCACCAATAACAAATCTAGCGAACGACAATTTTTCTTAAATTCTTCGACCTTACCTTGCTGTAACGAGCTCACAAAGTCTTGTACAAAACTTTCAGCCGTCATGTACATCACACGTGCATTCGGCTTCGCTTGTAATAATGCATTACCTACGGCTTGCATTAAATGGGTTTTACCTAAACCAGTCGGTCCATATAAAAATAACGGGTTATGCTGTGAAGCACCGGGCTGCGTCAAAACTTTACGACAGGTTTCTGCCGCCATCTGATTGGAACGGCCTTCAACAAACAAGGAAAAGGTAAATAATGGGTTAAGCTGACGCTTACGGTTATTTTTTGAAGACGTCTCTTCTTTTTCTTTTTTAGGACGATTCGGTGCAGACACATGCGGCGTTGACTCTAATGCTGCGGTGGTTGTTGCAGGTTGCTCAGCTGCAGATAAAATTGCACCAGGCCGTGAATCAACCAAAATCTCGACTTTACGTACCCGACCTTCAGACAACTGTTCCGCTAAAATAGAGATCAGTTCTAAATGGTGCTCTTGAATATAGCGTGTCCAATACGGATTCGGTGCATAGAGTTTTAGACTATCACCTGCATCTTCTGCCACTAGTGGGCGTATCCACATTGTATAGACATTTCCTGAAAGCTCTTGTCGCAAGCGAGTTAAGCAGTCTGTCCAAAGCATGTGAAACCCCTATTTCAGTCCATTGTACGAAAAAAATAATTCAACCCCGCCTAAGCGGGCAGCCATTCTAACCATCTTATCCACATCTGTCATGAACAAATCAGTCGAAATCGATCAAAAAAACGCAAATTGAGTTTAAATTTAAATTTAAATCGCGTGTGGATAAGTTTATCCGCAAGCTGTGGATAAATTGTAGCACAAAGTTATCCACAAACTATCAAAATTATAAAAACATCGTTATCCACAATGTAATTATTTGTTTTTTAAATCTAAAAATGCGTTTTCCACAGAAAATATCAACACTAATAGTAATAAATTTAAATTTTAAAATTTGAATTTATTTATAAGATCGACCCATTCTGGGGATAACTTGATGGTTAGTTTAAATTCAAATTTAAATTCATAAAAACCAATTCACAAATTTGAGATTGTGGATAAATCTGTGAGTAAACTTGAAGATAACTTAAATAATTAACATATACAATGATTTAGTTTGTGAATATTTTAATTTAAAAATTTCTGACTGATTTCTAATCCTTATATTATCTTGATATATCACAGCCTAGATTTTGAAAGAAAGCATGTTTTTCATTGACAGCTCAAGCAATGAGCACTAAAATCGCGAACCTTTACTGAAAGATCATTTTTGGAGTTTCGATATGAAACGTACTTTCCAACCTTCTGAGTTGAAACGTAAACGCGTTCATGGTTTCCGTGCTCGCATGGCTACTAAAGCTGGCCGTCAAGTATTAGCGCGTCGTCGTGCAAAAGGTCGTCACAGCTTAACTGTTTAATTTCAGTTAAGACTGTCAAGACTTGGGTGTTATGACAACACTTTACGGCTTTAGCACAGATGTGCGAATACACTGTGCTGCCGATTATAAAAGTGTGTTCGATGGTGCGCTTTTTAAAGTGCATCAACCCCATTTCTTATTTCTAGCAAAAATCTCCGAACAGCCGAATAGCCGTTTGGGTATTGTTGTTGCTAAGAAAAAAGTGCGCCGCGCACATGAAAGAAATCGAGTAAAACGACTTGCACGCGAAAGTTTTCGCCTGCATCAACAGCAGTCTAATGTATTAGATATTGTCGTTATGCCAAAAATGGGCATAGAGGCGGTACCGAATGCAGAGTTGCATCAGCAATTACAATTTGCTTGGCAAAAATTGCAGCGCCTTGCAAATAAGCATAAAAAAATAGCTACCTCCCCACAAGCGTAGAGATGACCAATGGTTCGTTTACTGCATTGGCTCATTCGTTTCTATCAGATTGCGATTAGTCCTTTATTGGGACCACGCTGTCGTTATATTCCAACATGTTCTCAATATTCTTTGGAAGCAGTCCATCAACATGGTGCTGTACGTGGAGTGTGTCTAGCTGTTCAGCGTATTTGCCGTTGTCATCCTTGGGGCGGTTCAGGCTATGATCCTGTTCCATCAAAAGCAATTCGTTTTATTTCATTTCAGCAAATAGATTCTCAAACGCTTCACGTTGCTGTACCCTTTCGTGAACGTTTATTGAACCAAAATCACTCTAACCACTTGGGGTAATACCTATGCAACAATGGGCCAGGATTGCAATTCTAGGGGCCATGTTTGTTGTCGCATATTTGCTCATTTTGGCTTGGCAGAAAGATTATGGACATGCGGAACAAAAACCTCAGCAAAATGCTGCGGTGGTAACGCATGAAGTATCTGCCGATTTGCCAAATGGCCAGACAGCTACGGCTGCTACTGATGTGCCGCAAGCAAATAATGCTGCTACACAACAAACAACAGATGCCACTGCACCTGTTAGTCAACAGTTAATTTCAGTACAAACTGACCTTTACCATCTTTGGATTAATCCAAAGGGTGGCGATATTGTTCGTATTGAATTACTCAATCATGACAAAAATAAAGACAGCGACGAACCGTTTGTAATGCTTGAAAGCGATGCAAAACGTACTTATGTTGCTCAGTCTGGCTTAATTGGTCTTAATGGCCCTGACAGCAATCCGAAAGGACGTCCAACCTATGAGATTGAAAAATCTTCATATACGTTAAATGACGCAAAAGCTGTGAAGGGTAAAGATGGCCAAACAGCAAAAGTTTTGTCAGTACCAATGGTTTATAAAACAGCAGATGGTGTAGAGGTTATTAAAACCTTTAACTTCACTGAAGGTGAATACCCTGTTGTCGTGAATCATAAAATCGTGAACCGCAGTGCTCAGAACTGGCAAGGTCAGATGTTTGGTCAGCTTAAACGCGACAACTCTGAAGATCCAGGTAAATCTGATCAAGGTATTTTCACTTTAGGTACATTCCTTGGTGGTGCATGGGGTTCGCCTGAAGAACATTACAACAAACTTAAATTTGCCAACTTCAATGAAGAAAAATTGAATGTTGAAGCAACTGGCGGTTGGGTTGCAATGGTTCAGCATTACTTCGTGAGTGCGTGGATTCCTGGACAGATCAAATTAACGCAAGCCAATGGTCAACCGTATGCTGCGAAACTTGAGTCACGTAAATCTACTGATGATATGAACATTATTCAGTTCACTTCACCTGCAATCAATGTTCCTGCAGGAACTGTGGCAGAAGTAGATGCAACGTTCTATTCAGGTCCAAAAATCCAATCTGAATTAAAAGAATTGGCGGTTGGTTTAAACCAAACTGTAGACTACGGTTGGTTATGGCCTATTGCGAAATTATTGTTCGTCGGTCTTGAGTTTTTCCACGGTTTAGTGGGTAACTGGGGTTGGTCAATTATTCTATTGACCATTCTGGTGAAACTGATCTTATGGCCTTTGTCATCGAAGAGCTACCGCTCTATGGCGAAAATGCGTGTGATTGCACCTGAAATGCAACGCATGAAAGAAGAGTTCGGTGAAGACCGTATGCGCTTCTCGCAAGAAATGATGGCATTGTATAAACGTGAACAAGTAAACCCACTATCAGGTTGCTTGCCGTTATTGCTCCAAATGCCGATCTTCCTTGCTTTGTACTGGGTATTGATGGAGTCTGTTGAACTTCGTCATGCGCCATGGTTAGGTTGGATTCAAGATTTATCTGCGATGGATCCGTGGTTTATTTTGCCGCTATTAATGGGCTTAACCATGTTTATTCAGCAAAGTTTGAACCCACAACCGGCTGATCCAATGCAGGCGAAAGTCTTCAAAATCATGCCAGTGATCTTTACGGTATTTATGTTGTTCTTCCCTGCGGGCCTTGTGCTTTACTGGATCTGTAACAACAGTATTACTATTCTTCAACAAGGTTTGATTAACAAATCTGTTGAAAAAGAACGTTTAAAACGTGAAGCGGCTGACTCAGCAAACTAAGCATTGCTGATGGGCTGAATAAATCCGCTTAAGATGGTAATCTTAGGCGGATTTTTCTTTATCTGTCGTTTGAAAATTTTTAGGTGAATTTTATGTTAAACCGAACCACCATCGCAGCAATTGCCACACCGCCGGGTCGTGGTGGTGTCGGCGTGATTCGCCTGTCTGGTCCCCAATCTTATGCCATTGCTGAAGCATTAACGCAGCAATCCTTACCACAAGCACGTTTTGCTGGTTTCCGTAAGTTTTATGATGCATCGAATGAAATCATGGATGAAGGTTTGGTGATTTGCTTTCCAAATCCGCACTCTTTTACGGGTGAAGATGTGGTGGAGCTTCAAGGTCATGGCGGCCCCGTTATTCAAAATGCATTATTGGCGCGGTTACTTGAATTGGGCGCTATTGCTGCAAAAGCAGGCGAATTTTCAATGCGCGCCTTTGAAAATGGCAAAATGGACTTGGTGCAAGCCGAGGCGATTGCTGATCTGATTGATGCCACCTCACAAGCAGCGGCACGTTCAGCGGTACGTTCATTACAAGGTGCCTTTTCGAGCAAGGTCAATACGGTGTTAGAAAAACTTATCCATTTGCGTTTGCATGTGGAAGCAGCGATTGATTTTCCTGAAGAAGAAATCGACTTTTTGGCGGATGGTAAGATTTTGGGTTTATTGGATGAAGTGGCAAGCTCAGTCCATGCTGTACAGCAGTCTGCTCGTCAAGGTCAGTTACTGCGTGAAGGTCTACAAGTGGTGATTGCTGGTAAACCCAATGCAGGTAAGTCATCGCTACTCAATGCTTTAGCGGGTGTTGAACGTGCGATTGTGACGGATATCGCGGGTACGACACGTGATGTTTTACATGAAAAAATCAGCCTCAATGGTTTGCCGATTACCTTGACCGATACCGCAGGTTTACGTGAAACCGGTGATATCGTCGAAAAAGAAGGGATTCGCCGCGCAATTAAAGAAATTGAGCAAGCTGACTTGTTACTTTTGGTCTATGACTTGAGTCAGGGCGAAGATCCACTACAATTGGCTCAAGCGTACTTTGCCGATCATATTGAACCGAAGCGTTTGATGTTGATTGGTAATAAATGCGATTTGACGGGATCTACCGCGGAAATGACCGATTTAAACGGTTTTCGACATATTCGCGTTTCGGCTAAAAAAGAAACTGGCGTTCAAGCGCTTATTGATGCGATTACAGCGCATGCAGGCTTTCAACCAGAGGAAGATACCTTTATTGCTCGAACACGCCATTTAGACGCAATGAAGCGCACTCAGCGCTATCTTGCAGAAGCACGTGAGCAGTTGGTGGTTTATCATGCGGGTGAGTTGGTAGCCGAGTCTCTACGGTTGGCGCAAAATGCCTTAGGTGAAATTACGGGTGACTTTAGTGCGGATGATTTGCTAGGGAAGATTTTTGGATCATTCTGTATTGGCAAGTAATAAAACGATTGAGCTCCTCATTTCACCTATGGATAGATCCATCCAAAGCACGATATTCGAAAACATCGTGCTTTTTTTACATCGTTTAGCGTGGGTTTGAGCCAAAAATGATTTTAAAGATTGTTCTCAGCACATCTTTTATTTTCATCCCATAAAAAGGATTGATTGCTGCTCTTTTTGAAGCTGCTTCAACTTTGACTTTGAGTGTTGCATAGTCTGGAAATTGTTGCTGTTGCGAGGATTTTTCGACCGCTGACAAAATATCAATTAAAAAAGCACGATTGATTTTTGAACTTAATGGAATGGATTGATACCACTGTTTTTCAAAGCGACGATCTAAAAAGATATCGGGAATTTCGGGGCTAGTGGCATAAAACATGGCTTTGGTGCGCATACATTTACTGCATTGACCACAATTTTTTGGTCGAGCCCTATAGTCCACACAAATCGACAGGGTTTGTAAATCTAAGTCAGATTGGCTTAAAAATGCGGTTTTTTGTGATCGCGTGACATCATCGTCGAGGGTGATTAAGACCCCAGATCGGTTCTTCATCAATCGGTTGGATGCCGTATTTGAGCCATAGGGATGAACGAATAATTGTTGATCTAAAGGTAATCGGCTGAAATTCGATATTGCTGGTAATGTTCAAAAATCGAAGCGCAGGAAAACAGCGAAAAGATATGTGTGACATGCGAACCTTTAGGGTTACAGCCATATTTACTGTACAGCGTGTAAGCATCGGTTTTTACCACGCGACTTTGCTTAAAAACTTGGCTTCTAAATCATGGGTCTGATCCATTAAGGCCTGAAATTTTTCATGGTCATCAAATTTATAATCCATTCCATGCACAGTGAGACAATCAGAGTCTTGCCCATTTTCAAGAAAAGCTTTGTATGTACTATATGTGGAGTCAATTCCACCGCTAAAAAAGCTTAAATTTTGAGTGGTTTGGTTTGCCGGTGGTGTTTGGATAATCGATGCAGCACTGAGCATGACTGGTTGATATAAATCAGGTAACCAAGCGGCCCAGACCGTTGAAACCTCCCGTGCGGAGTGGAGGGTTTGTATTGAATTCTACATGCAGCGGGATGCCAAGGCGCATGGCAATGGGTAAAAAGCCCCAAACAATAAAATCATAGGTTTCTAATTGCGGTAAGGATTCAAACGGTAAAATATAGTGAATATTCCCGTATTCGCTGCTGGCGATGATTTGATTTTCCGCAGTGTTAATTTGACATTGAATTTTTAGCATTTTTTTAAATTTTTGAATCACATCACACAAGATACTAATTTAATTTAATTGATTTTTATAGGGTTTTTTAATTGTTTTTGGGTTAAAGAAGCATCCGATACAAGATGCTTCTTGAATAATTTCAGTAGTTAATTGGTGTTCAGACTACGGTGCCAAAGCAATAAGCCGATACACAATAAACCTACACCCATACAAAAACCTAAAACACCGACGATCAAGCCGAAATGATCAGATAAATAGCCGGCTGCAATAATTGGAATAATGGTTCCTAAATATCCGATAAACAAATAGGTCGAGATCACCGCAGCACGGTTTTGATTGTTGGTCATTTGATGAACTAAGCCAAATGCGCCTAAAAGCCCTAGACCATGCCCTACACCGACTAAAATATCGCTAATAAAAAACAATGCACTCCAGTGTTGGGTCATACATAGCGCAAGGAGCGCATAGCTCAGTATTAACACTATTAAGCCGGCATTGACACATTTTGCAGAAGGAATCGATTTCGCCATAAATTGCACGACAGCGGAAACGAGCAAGATACTTGCAATGGCACTACCACTGACCAAAGGGCCATGCCATGGGATCGCATCTTTGACGAAAGAGGGTGCGAGTGATGCAAATAAGCTGAAGGAGCCAAAGGCACAAAAGGCAGTCAGTCCAGCGATATAAAATCGTGAATGATCACGCTTTTCAGGCAATTCCAAATGTGGTGCCACTGAAAAAGGCTGTGGCTCAAAATTCGGTGTGCGAATAAAAAATAACCCTATTAAACACGCCAACCCCCCAAAGATCACAGGGATATAAGGGGTGACTAAAGGCTGTTCCGAAAATTGGGCAATCACTCCACCAATAAATGGGCCAAGACCAAAACCAATCACGGTAATGATTGAACTCAACTGTGGAGCATTATTTTTATGCGGTTCAGGAATGGTATAGACCAAACCAAGCATGGCTGAGGTGCTGATTAAACCCGAGGCAATCCCGATAATAAAGCGCCCGATAGATAACCACAGCGCATTACTGGCAAACACCGACAAGCTTAAACCTAAGATGATGCACGCCATACCGATTTGCAGGGTTCTTAAAAAACCAAAACTATTACTGGTACGACCTAAAAACAGCAAGGTCGCTAGACAACCAAACATGTAGGCAACAAAGATATAGGTGATATGACTCGGCAGCAGTCCCCAAAGTTGTTGATAAATGGGATACAGAGGACTAGCTAGCGCTGTACCAATAGTGCCCATACAGAGTGCAAGGCTCACCATGATAAACGGTCGCCAAGAGGGAGATGTGGTCATTTTAAAGTCGCAGAGGTACAGTCAATAGGGTCAATATTGTGCTGTATGAGAAAGACGGAAATATGGGCTCAGTTTAATGCCGATTTTTTTCCATGGTCAAATCACATTTGTAACTTTATCCATAGCGTTTAAGCAGTTTTACAAATTCTTCCAGTTCTGCTTCATTGATTTCAGCATCTTGAGGTAATACATGATGGCGTAAATGTGCTTCGATTAATTCATTCATTAATCCATTTACAGCACCTTTGATGGCCGCAACCTGTTGTAAAACCTCGATACACCCTGCTCCGGGTTGCTGTAAAGCCAGTTCAACCGCATTGACCTGACCTTGTAGGCGTTTAACCCGATTTAAAATCTTTTTGTCCTGATGTAAATGACTCAACACTTTCTCCCGAAAATAAATATACTATGGGGGAGTATATTTAAGCATAGAACCTAATGAAAACTTCCCCATCCATCCGAATTCATCATCATCAATTTGATGAAGGTAATCCACTCGCACAAAAACGGATCTTAATTGCCACTATTTTAACGGCAGTCATGATGTTGTTAGAAGTCATTGGCGGATGGATTTTTAATTCGATGGCATTATTGGCTGATGGTTGGCATATGAGTTCACATATGTTGGCATTAGGCTTGGCCTATTTTGCCTATCGTGCGGCACGCCACTATGCCCAAGATGCTCGTTTTAGTTTTGGGACTTGGAAAATTGAAATTTTAGCGGGCTATAGCAGCGCGATATTATTGATGGTCGTTGCTGCATTTATGGCTTTTCATTCGGTGGAACGCTTATTCAACCCGGTCCAAATTCATTATAACGAAGCAATCCCTATTGCGATTTTAGGTCTAATGGTGAACTTGATCTGTGCTTGGTTATTGCATGATGACCATCACCATCACCATCACCATCACCATCACCATCACCATCACCAGCATAGCCATGAAGAGCAGCATGATCATCATCACGACCTCAATCAGAAAGCAGCCTTCATGCATGTGGTTGCTGATGCGGTGACTTCGGTGTTGGCGATTGTGGCTTTATTTGCTGGAAAATGGATGGGCTGGGGATTTTTAGATGCGCTATTGGGGATTGTTGGTGCGGTACTTGTTGGTAAGTGGGCCATTGGGCTGATGAAAGAAACAGGACAAACATTACTGGACGCAGAAATGGATCATCCTGTTGTCGCTGAAATTCGTGAGGTTTTGCAAGATTTACCAGCGCCTGTTATGGTGACCGACTTACATGTGTGGAAAGTGGGTAAAGGTCAGTTTTCATGTATTGTAGCTTTAGAAACAAGTCAGGCATTGAGCGCAGATGAAGTGCGTCAAGCACTGTCGATTCATGAAGAAATTGTGCATGTGTCTGTTGAAATTAATTCACCTGATGCAGCTTAATATGTTCCACGTGAAACGGCATGTAGCTATTGCGTAATGAACTGAAAAAAGCCCAAGACTTTCACGTGTTAAGGCTTAGAATGCTGAATCAATTAAATGTTGAAGTTGTTCGGTCTATGTTGAAAAAAATATGTGCGTTGGCGTTGAGTACTACCCTTTCGACTTTTGCTTTAGCAGATGCGGCACAGGTTCAAAAGCTCTTGGCAGAAAAGCACCCCAGTTTAAAAATTGAAAATATTCAAAATACCGAAATGCCGGGCATATATAGCGGTTTTATTGAAGATCAAGTTTTGTATTTGAGTGAAAATGCGGATTATGTGATTGCAGGATCTATGATCCGTTTAAAAGATCAAAAAAATCTGACCAAACAATTGATCCTCGATCAGCAAAAAACTGAGTGGAATAAACTCCCATTACAAGATGCGATTAAAACAGTCAGGGGGAATGGGAAGCGCCAAATCGCGATCTTTTCTGACCCAAATTGCCCATATTGTAAGAAGCTTGAAGTAGAACTGGCAAAACTCAATGATGTGACCATTTATACTTTTGTCACAGCGATAAAACCGCAGTCGTTGGCGCCATCGAAGCAGATTTTTTGTGAGTCAAACCCTGCTATGGCCTGGGATAATTTAATCAATAAGGGAATTCAACCGAAGTCAGCGCAAAGTTGTGCAAACCCGATTGAGCGAAATTTAAAATTAGCAAAAAGCTTAAAACTAAGTGGTACACCGGGAATCGTCTTTGCCAACGGTTCGATCTTAACCGGTGCATATCCTGCTGCTGAATTAGAATCGATGTTAAAAGAGATCAAATAATTTCAGCTGTACGGTATGAATAAAATATAAATAAAAAAAATACCCGTCTACAGGCGGGTATTTTAATGGTGCTATAAAAATTAGACGTGGGTTTTTTTCGTTACAAGGTTATAGATAAACAACACGATGATCGCACCAATGACGGAAGCGATAAATCCTGCAGCAGAATTTTCTCCATACAGACCTAATAAACGTCCGCCATAGGTCGCAAGTAAGGAACCTGCTATCCCGAGAATGGTGGTCATGATGAAACCGGCTTTGTCATCTCCAGGATGGATCGCACGTGCAATTAAACCAGCAATAAAACCAACAACAATCGCAACAATGAGTGACCACATAGTAACTCTCCTTTTGTTATCATGTATTTGTTTTTTACGACATGTTCAATCTTTATCTTTAATCAAAACTGCGCTGAGCTATAGCCTAAACATGCAAAAAACTGTTGTTTTTTTGTTCAAAACAAACCAAAAAATAAAAAAAAGTGGCCTTCGGCCACTCTTAAGTATCTGATCTTACTTAGAGACCAATTTCGCCAATAAATGGAATATGACGATATTTTTGATCATAGTCCAGACCATAACCCACGATAAATTTATCTTCGACTTCAAAACCTAAAAATTTCACTTCGAGTTCAATCTCACGACGTGAAGGCTTGCTAACCAAAGTACAAAGCTCGATTGAGTTTGGATTACGCGTCTGTAAAATTTCTAAAACTTTGCTTAAGGTATTGCCTGAGTCAATAATATCTTCAACCACCAAGACATCTTTATCTTTAATGTCGCCGTCTAAATCTTTTAAGATTTTTACATCACGAGTAGATACGGTCCCAGCGCCATAACTTGAAACGGTCATGAAGTCGAGTTCATGCGGTTTTGAAATTGCGCGGCAAAGGTCAGCCATAAAAATAACAGAACCGCGTAAAAGACCGATTAACACCAACTCTTTGTCGCTGTTAGCATAGTGTGCATCAATTTTTGCGCCAAGCTCTTTCACTTTAGCTTGAATTTCTTCAGTGGAAATCAGTACGCTCATTTGAACAGACATGGGTAGATACCTAAAAAAGCAAATCAAAAAATAAAAAAGGTGTTGACTTGCAACACCTCTAAAGATGAACCAATTTTAATACATCTGGCTCGCAGATGCATCTTTTTTGCCGTTGAAAATGTAATCAGTTTTTCTTGGAAGTGCTGTCACGCTTGAGTAAGCACAGACACGCGACGGCAATCAGTCCAATTTTCAACGCTGTTTTTCGTCTTGGTCGAGCCGTTTTATGCTTTGACATAAGCACATTGTCCAAACACATAGGTGGCATGGATATTACGATCATCACCCATCAGCATCAGAGCAAATAAAGCATCTTCCAGATTTTTGGCACGTTGTTGACGTAGGGCTTGTAGCGCAGTGGCATTTAAATCGAGCACCACAAAATCTGCTTCTTTGCCCAAATCAAAGTTTCCAAGTTTGTCCTCTAGATCTAAGGCTTTTGCCCCCCCTAAAGTGGCATGGTACAGCGCTTCAAATGCGGACAGTTTATCGCCTTGAAGTTGTTGAACTTTGTAGGCTTCATTGATGGTTTGTAGTTGGTTAAAAGAGGTGCCTGCGCCAATGTCTGTGCCTAAGCCGACTTTCACCTGTTTTTCCCATGTTTTCATTAATGGAAATAACCCACTGCCTAAGAACAAGTTCGAGGTGGGACAAAACGCGATTGCAGAGTTGGTCTGATGCATACACTCCCACTCGGCATCTTCCAAATGCACGCAGTGCGCAAACACGGAACGTGATCCGGTCAGACCATAATGATGATAAACGTCTAAATAGCCGTTTTGCTCAGGGAATAATGATTTAACCCACGCTATTTCATTTTTATTTTCACTCAAATGCGTATGTACATAGACATCAGGATACTCGGCTTTTAGCTCCCCTGCCCGTGCCAATTGTTCAGGCGTTGAGGTTGGGGCAAAGCGAGGCGTGATGGCATACAGGTTACGGCCCTTGCCATGCCACTTTTCGATGAGTGCTTTGGAGTCGTTGTAGCCACTCTCAGCTGTGTCACATAATGCTTCAGGGGCATGTCGATCCATCATGACTTTACCGGCAATTAAGCGCATCTGATGCTGTTCTGCGGCTTTAAATAAAGCATCGACCGATTGTGGATGAACGGTACAAAAAACAAGAGCTGTTGTGGTTCCGTTTTTGAGTAACTCGTTTACAAAGAACTGTGCAATTTGCTCTGCATAAGCCGGATCTTCAAATTGGATTTCGGTTGGGAAGGTATAAGTATCAAGCCATTCCAGTAGCTGTTCACCATAAGCCCCCATCATTTCCGTTTGTGGATAATGAATATGGGTGTCGATGAAACCCGGAACAATCAATTGATCTGGATAATGTTGTACTTCAACCTGATCTGGGAGATGGTGTTGGCCCTCAGACCATGGACCGAACCATTGAATTTTTCCGGCTTGCGTAATCAGCAAACCATCTTCGAAATAGCGCACTTGGTCGTGAATTTCACGTGCTTGGGCAACTGTATTCTGAATATCTAGAAAGCGACCACGGATCGCGGTAGATGCGATAACAGAAGACATGACATACCTGCAGTTTAGAATTTTTTCGATTGATTGTAGCTTAATTTGGCTAGAAAAGGCGTTGTTGTAATTAGAGGATCATGTTCTAAAACATCGAACAGCCATTAATGTATGTCGAGAGCATGTCATTTTTTCAAAGCGATTGATTAAATCAATGCGCTTGTGTCAGGCTAAATCGAATCAAAGAATAGAATTCAACCGTGTATCTATGTCCCATCCAATGCATCCTGTGAATCAATCACAGCTTGAAGCCACTTATGTTGAGCGCTTGCAGCAACTGATTCAGCAACATGACGGCATCATGTCTATTTTAAAGCAGCTTTATTTGGTGGATGCCAGTGCGTATATTGCCGCAGGTGTCATTCGAAATATGCTGTGGTCAGTGCTACACCAACACAGCTATACACTGTCCCATACTGAGGTGGATATCATATTTTATGATGCTGAGGATAACGGTGCTCATAGTGATCAGATCCAAAAAAAAATGCAGTCTTTCTTTCCATTGATACAGTGGGATGTGACCAACCAAGCTTTGGTGCATCATTGGTATCGTTTAGACAATGGTGATTCTATTTTGCCCCTAACATCGATTTCCCATGCCCTATCGTTGTGGCCAGAAACTGCTACTGCCATCGCCGTTAAATTGGATGATCAACAACAAATACAGCTGATTGCTCCTTTGGGCTTAGATGATTTATTTGAGTTAAATGTCCGCTGGAACCCACGTTTAGTCAGTCAGGCGACTTTTTTGCAGCGTGTGCAGCAAAAACAATTTTTACAACGCTGGCCGAAACTCAAACTCTTGATGACGCCTGAAGCTTAGTTCATGGCTTTGTTACAAAATAAAAAAAAAAGCCTTCTCGAAAGAAGGCTTTTATTTATCTAAGCGTTTTATAAGGTGGTTTGATGGTACTTCTTACTGTGTCGGATTGATAACCATGCAGTAATGGTTAAGGTCACCACAATAAAACCGAGTGAAATCCAAATTGGCATGTGGAACACATCGAGCAATAGCATCTTAGCGCCAATAAACACGAGGATAGTGCCCAGACCATATGGTAAGTAATGCATTTTCGATGCAGCACCTGACAAGAGGAAGAACATTGCACGTAGACCTAAAATCGCCATTAAGTTTGCCGTCAGTACAATGAATGGGTCAGAGGTAACCGCAAAGATCGCTGGGATTGAGTCAACCGCAAAAATGACGTCCGATGCTTCAACCAAGATCAACACTAAAAAGAGCGGCGTTGCCCATAAGACACCATTTTGACGAACAAAGAATTTATCTTCATGCATCTGAGGGGTAATACGCATGTGTTTACGTAGCCACTTCAAAATCGCCATATCTTCGATATCTTTATCTTCTTCGTCTTGGCCTTTAAGGAATTTAAAGCCGGTATACACTAGGAATGCACCGAAGATGTACAGCACCCAAGAGAATTCTTGAACGAACCATGCCCCAATAAAAATAAAGATGGTACGCAGTACAATTGCACCAAGGACACCGTAGAGTAACAGTTTGCGCTGCAAAGCAGGTGGAATGGCAAAGGCTGCAAAAATCATGAGCCAGACAAAAACGTTATCAATTGCAAGTGATTTTTCGAGCAGATAACCAGCGAAATATTCCATGACTTTGGTGTTTGCAACAGCGACACCAGCGGTTTGCTGTAAGTAGAGCCACAATGCACCACCGAATAAGGTAGCCACAGAGACCCATGCAATACTCCAATAGGCAGCGGTTTTGACTTTGATTTCTTGGCCTTTGTTGTTTTTAAAGCCTAAAAAGTCGATGAGTAGCATGATGGTGACTAAACCGAAAAATGCCAGATATAGCCATAAAGAGCCAATCGTTTCCATGTGTATTCTCCACATCTAACAACCAGCCATAAAAAAACCTCGACCAGTTGCCAGACGAAATAAAACGCCTGAGACAACATGATCAAGGTCTTGCCTACATCGTACTGTAATGATTTTCAGCAGCGATGCTCAGATACCGACTTTTTGCAAAGTGTAATGACGATATTCTGACACGTAAAACAAGGTTTACGTTTGGAGGAGGCTACTCCCCTTGTTCAAATTTTGTTTTGGACACTGTCCAAATATGCGGCAAAGCATGACAGTTTTTAGTTCAAAGTGCAATCAGCAATTTACGAATTCATTTAATGTGCCACAGGAGGGTTAAAATCACCACGGTGTACCAACGCTAAGGCTAAAAGTGTGCCGATCACCGCGATGATTCCTCCAATCACACCGATATAACTTAAACCGAAATGTACGCTGACCATGCCGCCCAAGAGTGCGCCACCGCCAATCCCAACATTATAAAGTCCTGAATAGATAGCCATGGCGACATCGGTGGCATCGGATGCGAGAAGCAGCGTTTTTGACTGTAATGCGAGACTAAATCCAATGATACTCATGCCCCACAATAAGCACACTGCACTTACACCTGCAAAACTCAAAGAAACAGGAAGCAACAGCAGCATCGATAAAGCCAGTGTGGCTGTACTTAAAGGAATCGCAACTTTGGGATATTTCCCACCAAATTTTCCAAAGAGATAAGAACCTAGAAAGCCTGCTGCACCAAAGATTAATAACAACGTGGTGGTTTGCATGGAGCTGAATGCAGCAATGTTGAGCGAAAACGGTTCGATATAGCTATATGCGGTAAATTGCGCGCTAATGACGATAATGGTTAATGCAAAGACCATTATTAAGCTTGGACGGCGAATAAACTGTTTTAGGCTGCTCAGCGAACCTGAGTTCAAACTCGGCAGTATTGGCAGCGTTTTGGCTAAAATCAGGCAAACGATACTGGCGCCAATGCCAATCAGAGCAAAGGTATTTCGCCAACCATAGGCTTCTCCGACCATACGCCCAAACGGAATACCGAGAACCATCGCCAAAGCTGTGCCTGTGGCCAAAAGCCCCAAGGCTTGAAACTCTTTGCCTTTCGGTGCAACACGAACTGCCAGCGACGCAGTAATTGACCAAAAAAGTGCATGCGAGAAAGCAATGCCAATTCGACTGAGCAATAAAGTATTAAAGCTCCATGCGAAATACGACAGAACATGGCTGATAATAAACACCATAAATAAGCAAATCAGGAGTGATCGACGTTCAATATTTTTGGTCAATAACATGATCGGCAAAGAAATCGGCGCAACCACCCATGCATACAGCGTAATCATGATGCCGACATCGGTCGCGGCTAAGCTAAATGTTTTGCCAATATCGCTAAGCAACGCGACAGGTACAAATTCAGTGGTATTAAAAATAAATGCTGCGAAAGCCAAAGCAATCACAGCCGTCCAAGAGCCAGAAGAAGCCGTTTCGGAGGGAGAGGCAGACATGAGTGTCTTCAAATAAATAAAGTGGCTTATTTTACTATGCTCTATACACGAGCAGGAACAGATTTAAGCCCCGTGCATGCGGTTTAAATTAATACAAAAACAACAGAGTTGACCTGCATTACATGCCAATTTATAAAAAAATGGAGGAAATTTAAGATGTTTGTACAACAAGATAATGATCAAAAAAAAGGGGCTTTTTTTGTTGAGCAAGATGGGGAGCGTTTGGCAGAGATGACTTACTCATGGGCAGGCGATGATAAATTTATTATTGATCATACCGATGTCAGTGATAGCTTGCGAGGCCAAGGTGTTGGACGACATCTCCTCGATGCAGCAGTGAATTTTGCTCGGGAAAAGAACGTGAAAATTATTCCACTCTGCCCTTTTGCAAAATCCGTATTTGATAAAGATGAATCGATTCGTGATGTTCTACGCTAAATTGCATAGCGTGATGTAGATTAATCATTTGGATAAATAAAAACAGCCTGATCGTATTGCAATCAGGCTGTTTTTATTTGAAATCTAGTTGTGAAGTTGAATTAAGATCGTGATTTATACAG
The DNA here is from genome assembly GCF_013420135.1 of Acinetobacter sp. YH12023. Lineage (NCBI taxonomy): Bacteria > Pseudomonadati > Pseudomonadota > Gammaproteobacteria > Moraxellales > Moraxellaceae > Acinetobacter > Acinetobacter sp. YH12023. The sequence continues at coordinate 12,484 of NZ_VOYU01000018.1, read as the reverse complement.
CGATACACCCAAGCATGCTGCAGCAATCAGTAATACAAAGATAGCGACAAGATAAAGGTCCATAATAAAAATATCCGGCAAGTGTGATTTAATTGTTTTTTAATTAATGTGAAAGGTGTACGGATTTATTATCACCTACAGTTGAATATAGGTTGTTTAAGTTCTGTACCAATCACTTTCTCGTTTGTTACACGGTGTATTTTTTCATAAAAAGGAAGAAAAAACAGTGACTATGCAACATCAAGATAATGGTCAAAAAGGTGAATTTTTTCAGTTAAATGCTGAGGGTGTACGCCTTGCAGAAATGAGTTATCTATGGCGTGATGAACATACCATTGTGGCAAATCACACGTGGGTAGATGATTCCTTACGTGGGCAAGGGGTTGCTCGTGTACTATTGGATCATTTGGTGGAATTCGCTCGTGAGAAACACTTAATAATTATTCCAACCTGTTCTTATGTAGAGTTGATGTTTCGCCGAGACAAGACATTAGCCGATGTTCAAGCCTAAAAAAGCCCGCGATGCGGGCTTTTCTATCATTATGAAATTTTAAAAAAAACTTAAAAGCTAATTTGTATTTAATTGAGCTTTAATTTTAACAGCGTTGAAGGTGCTTTAAAAAGATTTGGCCAAAACTGCAATAAGATCGAGCAGCTTGATATCCCTAAAAATAAGCTTAAACACATGATATTTAATAATGCAAAGTCATTCAGTACAAAATAAATACTGCCAATAGTCATCATCATCAGTAAATAAATGAGATAGTGAGGAATCACAGTACGCAGTATTATTCCTAAAATAAATGAGCAAATAACAACATTAAAAAAATCTGAAACGCCAAAATTATTCAGTACGATCAAGGCAGCAAAATATACACAAGTGATCGATAAAAAAATGAGTAAATTTTTAAGCATGGTCGGCCTCTTTATTCATCTTCAAATGGAAATAATTTCATTGTTTTAATATGTATAAGTTTAAAAAAATGAAGGTGATATCGGTATACGTGATCTTGGTTTTCTGTTGTAAGTTAAAAAGCACATTTGATTAAAAAATATACAAATATTTACTCATCCTGTAGAACTTTCTACGTTAAAATCGTACAAATACTTTAAGAATAAACACAATGATACAACTCTGTTATGCCAGTACACGTGTAGAACAACAATTTGATTTAATACAAGATTTAAGTGATATTTTGGTGAGAGCCCGCAGCTTCAATACCGAACAGCGTATTTTTGGCGTGCTGTACTATGCCGAAGGCAGGTTCTTCCAATGCCTGCAAGGTGAGCAAGCGGCTCTCGAACAGCTTTTTCAGCATATTGCGAAAGATACTCGCCATCGGGATATTGTGCGTTATCCTGATCAAAATATTGATCAAATCGATTTTTCAAAATGGTCGATGAAATATGTCAACCGACATAGTGAAATTGCTAGTTTGTTTCAGCGCTTTGGACATTCAAGCTTTCAACCCGACGTGCTCAATCTAGAACAAATTCAGGCGTTTTTAACGACCTTGTTAAGATTAGAGAATGTTGAACAGCCTGTTAAGCTGGATTTAGGCTATAAAAACCGAGGCTATCAGCATTATTTTTAAGCTGAGTGTGAATAAAAAAAAGCCCGCGCATCGGGCTTTTTTTATTTTATCTAGTGGGTTTAGGCTTTTAATGCACTGATCAGCTTCTGATGTAAACCACCAAAACCGCCATTCGACATAATCACCACGGCATCGCCCTCGCCTGCCTCGCTTACGATGGTTTGAATGATGTCATCCAGTGAACGGGCCACCACAGCTTTATTCGTAGCAGCTTCAATCACAGGTTGTAAATCCCAATCCAGACCTTCCGGCTGATACCAAATCACTTCATCGGCTAAACGCGCAGAATGTGCAAGGCCATCTTTGTGGCTACCCATACGCATAGTGTTCGAACGCGGTTCAATTACTGCCCACAATTTACGCTCACCGAGACGCTTACGCGCACCTTCTAACGTGGTATCAATCGCCGTTGGGTGATGTGCAAAGTCGTCATAAACTTCAACGCCACGTACGGTGCCCAAAAGCTCCATACGACGTTTTACACCACCAAAGTTCGAAAGCGCCTCACACGCCGTTTCAATCGAAACACCGACATGTTCAGCCGCAGCAATGGTTGCCAAAGCATTGGCTACACTGTGTTGGCCGGTCATGTTCCATTTGACTGTGCCCTTCACTTCACCGTGTTGTAAAACATTGAAATGTGAGCCATCAGCAGATAACTGTTCTGCATACAATTCAGATTTGTCATTGGCATCTAAAGATGTACGCACCACAGGTGTCCAGCAGCCCATTTCCAAGACTTCATCAATATTTGTTTCAGTGATGGGCGCAATGATACGGCCTTCACTTGGAATAGTACGTACTAGATGATGGAATTGCTTTTGAATCGCAGCCAAGTCTTCGAAGATATCGGCATGGTCAAATTCAAGGTTATTTAAAATCGCTGTTTTAGGATGGTAATGCACAAACTTTGAACGTTTGTCGAAAAATGCCGAATCATATTCATCGGCTTCTACACAGAAGTATTGACCACCGCCTAAACGTGCGCTTTCACTAAAGCCTAAGGGTACGCCGCCAATCAAGAAACCCGGGTTTAAACCCGCTTGATCGAGCACCCATGCCAACATGGTTGTGGTTGTGGTTTTACCATGGGTGCCTGCAACACCTAAGACATGTTTGCCTTGTAGGACGTGGTCTGCAAGGAACTGTGGGCCAGAAATATAAGGTAGGCCTTCGTTCAGCATGTATTCCACTGCATCAATGCCACGTTTCATGGCATTGCCGACAATCACGAGATCTGGGTGTGGTTGAAGGTGGCTACGGTCATAGCCTTGCATTAAGGTAATGCCTGCATTTTCCAATTGGGTAGACATTGGTGGGTAAACGTTTTGGTCTGAACCCGTCACCTTATGTCCTAAATCACGCGCCAAGAGCGCCAATGAACCCATAAAGGTGCCACAAATACCCAAGATATGCAGATGCATTCGTTCTAACTCCACTGCTTTTATCGACACATCACTTTGTTATTGTGGTGTTGTCATTATAGATTTGGTTGAAAAGGTTAATTTCATTTGAGAGCAACCATAGCAAGGGTCTTAGGGAAAAGATAGATTTTTTTGTATGAGATCGTGCAAAAAGATTGAGCACGTAACTGATCAAATGTACGCAATTTTCTTGAGGATAAAAACACGGAAAATAGGCGCGAAATCATGATGAAAAACGTACAATAAGCGCAATTTTTTGCGATCTTGATTGCTTATGTCACTTGCCCTGTTTTTATTGATTATTTCCAACTGTTTTATGACTTTGGCCTGGTATGGGCATTTGAAGTTTTTACATGATGCACCGCTTTGGCAAGCGATTTTATTTGGATGGGCGATCGCGTTACTCGAATACAGTTTTATGATCCCAGCAACGCGACTGTTGGCCAAACATGGGTGGTCTTTGGGTCAAATGAAAATCACACAAGAAGTCGTGACGCTATTGGTCTTCGTTCCATTTATGATTTTCCTTTTTAAACAACCCTTTAAGTTGGACTATTTGTGGGCAGGTTTATGCCTTTTTGGATGTGTCTATTTCGTGTTTCGCAGTGCTTAACTGATCCAATGCTGCATGGCTCTGATCATTTAAGTGAGGCGTGTTTGCAGGCATTTTTGAGGACTTTACTAAACTCACGGTCTCGTGGAGTGGGATCTTCATAGTCAAAGGCATAATCACTCTCACTGGTCAGTACAGTCATTTGACCGTCTGCTTCAAAGTTCATGAGAGCAAAACCATAGCTTTGGTCATCACAATAAACACGATATTCTGAAATTGAATACATTTTATCGCGGCCATCATCTGCTTTGTAATAGCCTTTCATCTTGACCGACTCACGTTCATCAATGATCGATTTTCCGGTGACTAAAAATTTTTCGTGGATGTAGCCATTACTCTTAATTTGGCCGTTATAGTCTTTTTGTTGCTGTAAAAGGTTAAATTCTTTCACAAATTGGTTCGTATTGAGTTGAACGAGTTGGGCAAAACTTTGAGAGCTTAGGGCTAGAGTAAGTAGGATAAAGATCTGTTTCATATTTAAAGGGTTGTTATAAATATTGATTTAATAAAAGTTTTTATAAAATTGAAAAAAATAAAAATATTTTCATCAAAATATTATGGAGTTTTCTTTTAAAGACAACCGTTAAATTTTATTGAGATGAATTTTCAGTCTATAATATGGGGCTCTTATTAAAGCTTGGCTCTAGTCGAGATTTACTCTCTCTTACTTTAATCTCTGGAAACATTGCAATGAATGCGGCCGCTTCACAAGACACTCCTCTCGTTGGAATTATCATGGGTTCTCAATCGGATTGGGCAACGCTAGAAAACACTGCCAATATGCTGAAACAGCTTGGCGTCCCATTTGAAGCGGAAGTTGTATCTGCACACCGAACTCCAGATCGATTATTCGAATATGCTGAAACCGCACGTGATCGTGGTATTCAAGTGATTATTGCCGGTGCTGGCGGTGCAGCGCATTTACCAGGTATGTGTGCAGCCAAGACTGACCTACCTGTACTTGGTGTACCGGTAAAATCATCAATTTTAAACGGCGTGGATTCATTGCTGTCTATCGTGCAAATGCCAGCAGGTATTGCAGTTGGTACTTTGGCGATTGGCGCAGCGGGTGCGACCAATGCAGCGATCATGGCGGCACAAATTTTAGGTTTAACGCGTCCTGAAATCGCAAAAAATGTTGCAGATTTCCGTGCTGCGCAAACCGATAAAGTGGCGAGTAAAAATATTCCGGGTCAAGCTTAATTAAGGGGCATTTCTCATGGATAAAACCATTGGTATTTTTGGTGGTGGCCAGCTTGGTCGCATGATGGCGCAAGCGGCATTGCCTTTAAACATTCAATGCACCTTCTTTGAAGCGAGTACCGACTGCCCTTCAGCAGCGCTGGGTCCAGTGATTTCGACTCAAGCTGAAAATGGTTTGCAAGATTTCATTCAGAGCGCAGATGTTTTCAGCTTAGAGTTTGAAAATACTCCGTTAGCAGATGTTGATGTGTTGACCAAGAACAAAGCATTGCACCCACCGCGCCAAGCTTTAGCGATTGCACAGCATCGTTTGTCTGAAAAAGCCTTGTTTGATGAATTGGCTATCCCAGTTGCACCTTATAAGGCCGTGACATCTTTCGAGGGTTTACAAGCTGCTGTTGCTGAGTTGGGTTTACCCATCGTACTGAAAACATCGCGTGGCGGTTATGACGGTAAAGGTCAATTTGTGCTACGTAGCGCTGAGCAAATGGATCAAGCATGGGCTGAACTGGGCCCTGCTGGTGAATTGATTGCGGAAAGCTTTGTAACCTTCTCACGTGAAGTCTCAATCATTGCGGTGCGTGGTCAAGATGGCGATGTGAAAACATGGCCATTGGCGGAAAACCACCACCACAACGGCATTTTGTCGCATTCAATTGTGCCTGCGCCAAACAGCGCAGACTTACAACCAGTTGCGCAAGACTACATTACTCGCCTGCTCAATCATTTGAATTATGTCGGTGTTTTGACGCTAGAGCTGTTTGTGACAGATAAAGGCTTATATGCCAATGAAATGGCGCCACGTGTGCATAACTCGGGGCATTGGTCGATTGAAGGCGCAGTGTGTTCACAATTTGAAAACCACATTCGTGCTGTAGCAGGCCTACCTTTGGGTTCGACTGAAGTTGTTCGTCCAACGGTCATGGTAAACATCATTGGTCAACATCCGAAGTCTGAAGATGTATTGGCACTGAATGGCGCGCATTTGCATCTGTATAACAAAACAGAGCGTGAAGGCCGCAAAATCGGTCACATCACTTTAATGCCGAACGATACTGCTGAATTAACAGCTTTATGCCGTGCTTTGGCGAAAATTTTGCCGAATCCACTGGCACTTAGCGAAGATATGACCATTTAAACCTGTGTTTGAATGATAAAAAAGCGGTCATGCACATGGCCGCTTTTTTTATTGCTGTAGTTCGGGCATCATTGCGCCTCTTTGCAAAATCACACCGTTTATCGCTGAAACGATAAGAAACCATTGATCACAAAGTGTTCATTCGTTTATAAATATTCTGCGTTAATCTTCGTATGGTTTTTTGTGTATCAATAGTCTGCGATGTATGTGAATCAAAATCAAAAATAACCAATGCGTTTTGAATTCAAATTGTGTTTTTAAATTCAAACTATGAATTTGAATTCAAAAAATCCTATACCAAAAACAATGAATTCAAAGTTTATGAATTCAAATTTGAAAAATGAATTCATTTCGCCGTGTTTAAATTTAAAATTTGAATTTAAAAGTTGCTCAGACTTATTGGATTTATAGGGAGTATATTTTAAAACCTATAATATTTTGATTATTAATAATAAAAATGAATTTTTACCCCATTTTGCATTTGTGGATAATTTTTTATGCGCCTAATTTATTTTTAAATTTAAAAGTTTTGAATTTAAATTTAAACCGGTGTTTGGTTTCTAATGAATTTAAAGTTGGGTTGTGGATAACTACTTTTGAATTCAAATTTTAAAAATGAATTTAAATAAGTAGAGATTATGAATTTAAATTTACGTTTTGAACCTTTAACTTTTGCTTTGAGCTGCTATTGTTAAAGCAACAATTTAAATTCAAAAAAGATCTAGGGTATGAAGCATCACTTAGGATTTGTTTTCGGGACTGCTTTATTGGCAATAACTCAGGCAAATGCCGAATTGATTATTAATGGTCAGTCTGTCAATTCGTCGAGCATTCCTACAACAAGCAGCATTTCACCACAAAATAACTTTCAAGGTTGTTTAGCCAATTTGCGCTCGCAAGCAATGAATGCTGGTGTGAGTGCATCCACTTATGATCGCTATACACAAAATTTAACACCTGATTATTCTGTGATTGAAAAGCTCAACTATCAGCCTGAGTTTTCAACACCGATTTGGGACTATTTGTCAGGTCTGGTGGATGAAGAGCGTGTACAACTGGGTCAGCAGAAATTGGCGCAGCATCGTGATGTATTAAACCGTGTCGCAGCGGCTTATGGTGTGCCTGCTGAAACCGTGGTCGCGGTTTGGGGTGTGGAGAGTAATTTTGGTGATATTGCGGGTAGTTATCCTTTATTACAGTCATTGGGCACTTTAAGTTGTGAAGGCCGCCGCCAAAGCTATTTCCGTGGCGAGTTTTTTGCAGCCATGCGGATTTTGCAGCGTGGTGATTTAAATGAATCTCAATTGAAAGGTTCGTGGGCAGGTGCATTTGGTCATACCCAATTTATGCCGAGTACCTATGAAGAACTGGCCGTGGATTTTGATGGTGATGGCCGCCGTGATTTAGTGTCGAGTACCACGGATGCGTTGGCATCTACAGCCAACTTCCTGAAAAAGCGTGGTTGGCAAACTGGTCAGCCGTGGGGCTTTGAAGTAAAAATTCCCGAAGGAATGTCGATCAGTGGTGAAAGTCGCCGTAATAAAAAGTCATTAGATAGCTGGATGAATCGTGGTTTGCAGCGTGCCGATGGTACACCGTTAATACAAGGTAACCTTTCTGGATCGAGCCAAGCAGGTTTAATGGCACCGGCTGGGGCAAGTGGGCCTGTGTTCTTGGTGTTTAAAAATTTTGATGCAATCTATAGCTACAATGCAGCAGAGAGTTATGCATTAGCGATTGCGCATTTATCCGATCGCTTGCAAGGCAAGGGTGGCTTTAGTACGACATGGCCAACCGATGATCCTGGGACTTCACGTGCGGAACGACGTGAGATTCAACAATTTTTACTTAACCGCGGCTATGATATCGGTAAAGTGGATGGATTAATTGGAGATAAAACCCGTCAAGCAATTCGACAAGAGCAAAATCGACTGGGTTTAAGTCCAACAGGTCGGGCGGGACAGCAGATTTTACGGGCATTTCGTAATGAGCATGCCAAGGCAATGATGAATTAAGTTTGAGCTATGCTTTTTATATAGTAGTCAATATATATAAAAGCTTGTCTATATAAAAAAAGGTCTGCAATTGCAGACCTTTTTTATATGTTTTTGACTCTTAAACCGCAGTGATTGTACCTAAGATACGATAGCCAGCAGCACCAGTCACACTTGGTAAATTTGCACTAAGCTGATTGATAAAGCGCATCGCCAACCAAGCAAAGGCTGTGGCTTCCACCCATGTTGGGCTTAAGCCTAAATCTGCGGTACTTTGTACCGTCCATTCATGTTTACGTAAACGCCAGCGCAGTTGCTCTAATAGGTGCGAATTGTATGCACCACCACCGCATACATAGACTTCACCAGTATCCATATCAGAACGGTAAATGGCTTTTTTAATGGCACGTGTGGTGAGTTTCATTAAGGTTGCTTGAATGTTTTCTGGCGTATCTTCAAGTTCGTCATATTCGAGATCTCCACGCCAATCGAGAATCTGTTCATCTAACCATTCAAGATTGAAGTCTTCACGACCTGTGCTTTTAGGTGGTTCTTTAGAGAAAAACTCATGTGCTTGTAAGCGGTCGAGCAGACTGCGAATAGGTTGACCATAAGCTGCCCAGTTCCCATTTTCATCATAGGGCTGACCAGTATAACGTTCGCACCAAGCATCCATTAAAATGTTAGCTGGACCTGTATCAAAGCCATACACGGCTTCAGGTTGACCTGCAGGCAACATGCTAACATTGGCAATTCCGCCCAAGTTCAAAATCACACGGTGAATGGTGTCATGTTGGAAAAGCGCTTGATGAAACGCAGGTACCAACGGTGCCCCTTGACCGCCTGCAGCCATATCACGGCGGCGGAAGTCTGAAATTACCGGGATTTTAGTGAGTTCGGTAATAATGTTTGGGTCGCCAATTTGTAGGGTAAAACCATGTTCAGGGCGATGACGGATGGTTTGTCCATGTGAGCCAATCGCCTTGATTTGACTACGATCTAGCTCATTCTTCTCGATCAATTCATTGATGCCCTGACCGATCATTTGAGCTAAAGCAACGTCTGCCTTACCCATGCGATCAATTTCGTTATCATCAGGCAAAGTAAGTGCCATCAGTTCATCACGAAGGTCTGGGTCAAAGGGAAGTGTGAGCGTCGCATGAATCTCTAAAGGATCAAAAGAAGCAGCAACAATATCGACACCATCCATGCTCGTGCCGGTCATTACCCCAATGTAGATCGCTGTCATGATGATTCTTAAGCCTGCAATGTGCTGAAAAAGTGTTAGTATATCGCACAAATTGTATAACTGATCTATTTGGATTTTGTGATGTCAAATTTCCTGCCGGCTGAAGAACAACTTGCCCTCATCCAACGAGGCACACATGAGATTATTTCTGAAGAAGATCTTCTTAAGAAATTAAAGCAGAATCGCCCATTAAAAATTAAAGCGGGTTTTGACCCGACTGCACCTGATTTACATTTAGGTCATACGGTTCTGATTAATAAATTAAAAGTTTTCCAAGATTTAGGTCATGAAGTTTACTTCCTGATTGGTGACTATACAGCCATGATCGGTGACCCAACGGGTAAGAGCGCTACGCGTCCACCGTTGTCACGTGAAAAAGTTTTAGAAAATGCCAAAACTTATCAAGAACAAGTGTTTAAGATTCTTGACCCTGCGAAAACTAAAGTTGTGTTCAACTCAGAGTGGTTTGGTCAAAAAACTGCTGCTGACTTGATTCAGTTGGCTTCACAGCAAACTGTGGCACGTATGTTGGAACGTGATGATTTCACTAAACGTTATAACAGCCATCAACCGATTGCGATTCACGAATTTTTATATCCATTGGTGCAAGGTTATGACTCAGTTGCGCTAGAAGCGGATGTAGAGTTGGGGGGTACAGACCAAACCTTTAACTTGCTGATGGGTCGTACATTACAAAGCCGTTATGACCAAGAATCTCAAGTGTGCATTACTGTGCCAATTCTTGAAGGTTTAGACGGCGTAAATAAAATGTCTAAATCTTTGGGTAACTATATTGCTGTATTTGATGCACCGGGTGCGATGTACCAAAAAGTGCTTTCAATGCCAGATGATTTGATCGAACGTTACTTTGACTTGTTGAGCTTTAAATCGATTGAAGAGATTCAACAGTTGCTCAAAGAAGTGGCTGAAGGTCGTAACCCACAAGAAGTGAAGAAAATTCTTGCACTTGAATTGGTTGAGCGTTTCCATGGCGCAGAAGCTGCGGCAAATGCGCACAAAGGTGCAGGTAACTTGATTACTGAAGGTGAACTTCCAGAAGGTACACCAGAAGTGACTATTTCTCGTGGCGCATTTGGTGGTGAGATTTTCATTACTTCTATTTTGCGTGAAGCGGGTTTGACTAAAAATGCAGCTCAAGCAAAAGATGCGATTGGTCGTGGTGCAGTGAAAGTGGATTGGGAAGTGGTCGATGCAAGTTATGCTGTGTCAGAAAACAAAACTTTGATCATCCAAGCGAGCAAAAAAGCGATCGCAAAAGTAACTTTTACCGACTAATAAATTCTTGAATTTTTAGTTAAGTTATTGAATTAAAAGCAGGCTTCGGCCTGCTTTTTTTTACCAATCAATATATTAATAATATAAATAAGCAAATTCAAAAAAAACCTTATAAAAACAACACTTAAATTTTGCCAAATGTGTTGCATTTCTTGAATTTTATGTATAAGATTTATTCATCTAGAGAGATATATATACCATCTAGAGGGTACATAATCATAACTCCACTTTTTATAAGTCTCTTCCCCAAGGGACTCTTTTTTTAGTGAGTTAACAAATAACTATAATAACTACACGATGGATCGACTAAAGATTCAATTCTAAGGGAAAGATTTTGGGAGAGATCTTTCCCTTTTTTATTTGTAAAATTGAAGTATTCCTTTCAAAAGTCACATTTATTTCTGTATTAAAGACTTTAACCGCGCCCAAAAAAAACCGATTCAATCGAGCTTTAAAATGTTTCTACTTAGACAGATGTTCATTGAGTTTTGTTTTAGGGCTTAGGGCCAAATTGAATGAAGCTTAATTTAGGTAAGATCCGCTTAACTAATGTTCCCACTAAAAGTGCGGTAATAATGGTGCCTTCACGTACTCCGATGACTTGATGTAAGACCAGCCAACTGCTGATAACTGCAATACTGACCAAGACAATGTCGCCATAGGTCTTACAGTTGCCAAAATCAAGGCGATAACGAACAGCAATGGCTTGATAGAGACCTTCTGCGGCTAAGAGGACTAGACTGGCTTTGACCACTAAGCTCACACCTAAAGCGGTAATCAGGCAACTTGCCAAGCAAGCCAAGAGTTGAAGTGGGTAACTTTCTATGCTCCAGCCTTGGGTCAGCCACATTAAACTGTCAATAAATGCACCAAATAAAATTCCCACAGGTAATTGCAACCACTGTATCCACTGAAAGCGTGATTTTAAGATCAGCATTTGCAGCAGGATCATGATGATATGCATTAATACTGTTAATGTGCCGACGGTGAGTGGAAAGATATAGCTAAAGCTGTAGGGCACCGAAGAAATAGGGGATGTCCCTAAATTTGAATGTATAGAGAGTACGACACCAAAAGCTAATAATCCTAATCCGCTTAATAGTAAGAATAAGCGTGGAAAAAACTGTGTTGGCATCCTGCACCTAAAAAATAAAAAGAGTGTACGTGAAATGCAGCCTGCGCTCTATGCGTCTAAAGCCCAAAAATAGTGGCTTTTTATGACAGTGATCGTTAATAGTGATTATTCAAATAAATAGGCTGTAGTTTTATCAGCAAAAATGACTAAGCATGTAATTAAAATGATTTTTGCAAAAACAGGCCTTATGGAACAATGGTCAAAAATCAAAAAAGAGCAACAACATGGCGTATTACAATACCGATAATCATGATGAACAGATCGATCGAATCTTGAGATATTTATTTGACTACCAAACCAAACAGCATAAACGAGCATTATTTTGTGAGGCGCAGCAACAATTACATGATTTGGATATCGCGGCACAGTACCAACTATTTGCATTGGTGCGAGAACAACTCCCTCGACGTGCAAAGCTGCTATTTTCTGCCGAGGATTTCAGTGGTAAGCAACAAGTCATCTTGGAAGTCATGCAACATTTAGCATATGAACGTTAAAAGAATGCTGGGAAATATAAAAATGCACGCTAAAAAAGTCTATGAAGCTTGAATCGGTGTGATGACAGAAAAAATGATGTGCTTTGAGGCAGAAAAGTAGACTAATGATTAATAAATAATCAAAGTCACTTTTATTAGACTTAAAAGCGCTGAAAAATATTTGCTAGATATAAGAAATTTACTTAATTAAATATCGACTATTTGCTAAAAATTTATAAAAAATGCTTAAAAAATAGGTAAAAGTGCAATTTTTTTAGCAAAAACGCTTATAAAAAATACATACGTGAAAAATATAGTGAATTGGGGGTTGCAATGATTCTGAAATGCTCTAGAATGCACC